>CAZXTO010000219.1:2083-6122 GCA_964643675.1 uncultured Planctomycetales bacterium | reverse complement strand
CCGGCCGCGGATCCGGCCGAGGTCGCGACCCCGGATCCGGCCGCGACCGCACCGGAGCAGAGCCTGACCACCGCCGGCGTCGACCCGCCGATGCTGCCGCCGCGCCCGGCCGACGCCGAGGAGGCGCCGCTCGAGCTCGAGCCCTGGAAGCGGCTCGACGGCCCGCCCTCCTTCGAGGAGGTGGTGCCGTGGACCGAGGCCCACCAGCACGTCGGCCGGCGCATGGCGGTCGAGGGCACGATCGTCCGCACGTACAACAGCGGCAGGGCTTGTTTCCTCAACTTCCACGACGATTGGAAGGGCAAATTCCACGCCGTGATCTTCGCCAGCTCCTTCCCGGAGTACGACCCGCCGCCGGAGGAGCTGTTCCTCGACCGGCGGGTGCGCCTGATCGGCAAGATCAGCGAGCACCAGGGCGCGCCCCAGATCGTGATCGAGGAAGCGCGCCAGGTCGCCCTGCTCGACTGAGCGGCCCCTAGGGCACTCTGTCGGGGGGCTTTGGCATCAAAATTCCCCACTTGTTCGTGTGAATAGGGGAGTTAACGAGAAGGGCCGGAGGGAGAATCCTCCCTTCGACAACAAGCGGGCTTTGCCTGCTAGGCCGGAGCTGGCATCTACACGTGGTGGCGGGGATGTCGGCTCCGGCCGTCCTTTTGTCCAGCCGGAAGCCGCCGGCCGAGCCGCCCCTATACTCCGCGGCCGATGTTGCTCGCCAGCCTGCTGCTGCTCTTCCAGGACCCCGCTGCGGCTGCGGCCCCCTCGCCGCTGCGCGTCGCGACCTGGAACTTCGAGAACCTGTTCGACCGCTACGACGATCCGTGGCGGGACGACCAGCGCACCCGTCCGGCCTACGCCAGCGACGCCCGGCTGGGCCGGCTGGCCGGCATCCTGACCGAGCTCGACGCCGACCTGGTCTGCGTCCAGGAGGTCGAGAACCGCTTCGTGCTGGAGCAGTTCAACCGCGACTACCTCGGCGGCATGGGTTACGAGGTGGTGCTGTTCGAAGGCAATGACAAGCGCGGCATCGACGTCGCCCTGCTGAGCCGGCTGCCGGTCGGGGCGGTGAGCTCCTATCGACACCTCGAGTTCGCCGGCGCCGACGGCGAGCCGCAGCGCTTCCGCCGCGACCTGCTGCGGGTCTCGGTGGGGGCGCCGCTGGACGCCGACGTCTACGTGGTCCACCTGAAGTCCCAGCACGGCGGCGACGCCGCCGACGCGGTGCGGCTGGCCGAGGCCAGCGCCGCGGCCGGAGTCCTGGCGGCCGAGCTGGAGCGCGACCCGGACTACCGGGCCTTGATCGCCGGCGACTTCAACGACGTGCCGGAGAGCCCGACCTTGCAGGCGCTGTTCGACGTCGGCCTGGTCGACCCCTGCCGGGGTTTGCTGGAGCCGACCTACAACCGCGAGCCCTACCGGACCCGGATCGACTTCCTGCTGCTCACCCCTGCCCTCGCCGAGGGCGTGGTGTCGGCGGCGATCCGGGAGGACGAGCAGGTGCTGGCCGCCAGCGACCACAACCCGGTGCTGGTGCGGTTGGCGCGCTAGGGGGGGCAGGGAGGCCGCGGCGGGGAGGCGGCAGCCTCGGGCTTCAATCCGCGCCGTCGACCAGGTCGAGCACGCACTGGGCCAGGGCCTGGGGGTCGTAGCCGCCCTCCAGGACCCAGCCGATGCGGCCGTGACAGTGCTGCAGCGCCCACTCGCGGAACAGCGCGGCGAGGCGGCGGAAGCCGTCGTGGCTGATGCCGAGGCCGCCGACCGGGTCGCCCTCCCAGGCGTCGAAGCCGGCCGAGACCAGGATCAGCTCGGGGCGGAAGCGGGCGATCTCGGGGCCGAGTTGGCGGTGCCAGGCGTCGACCAGAGCGTCGTCGCCGGCGCCGGCCGCGAGCGGGATGTTGAGGGTGTAGCCCTCGCCCTCGCCGAGGCCGCGCTCCTCGGCGGCGCCGGTGCCGGGCCAGAAGGGCCAGCGCTGGCTGCCGGCCACGTAGACGTCGGCGCGGCGCTCGAACAGGTGCTGGGTGCCGTTGCCGTGGTGCACGTCCTGGTCGAGGATCATGACCCGCTCGACGCCCAGCTCGCGGATCGCGTGGTCGGCCGCCAGGGCGACGTTGTTGAGCAGGCAGAAACCCATCGCGCGGTCGGCCTCGGCGTGGTGGCCGGGCGGGCGCACCAGGGCGAGGGACTCGGTGGCCTCGCCGCAGGCCAAGGCCTCGGCGGCGCGCACCGCGGCGCCGGCGGCGAGCCGGGCGCAGGTCCAGCTGGACTCGTTGGTGGCGGTGTCGGCGTCGAGCTGACTGCGGTGCTCGAGCGCGGTGTCCTCGAGCCGGTGCAGGTAGTCCGGCCCGTGCAGGCGAATCAGGTCGCCGATCTCCGCCAGCGGCGGCTGCTCGGTGACCGTCCCGGCCAGCCGCGCCCGATCCAAGGCCGCGTGCACCGCCCGCAACCGCTCCGCCCGCTCCGGATGCCCCGTCCCCGGGTCGTGCAGCAGGAAGCGATCATCACGCAGGATCAACATTTCGGGGTCAGACGTCTCTTTCTTCCCGCGGCGGGGAGGTCGGCGCCAGCGGTGGTTCCGCGGCGGGGAGGTCGCCCGGGCTGGCGGCCATCATTTGCTCGCGCCCGGGCGAAGCAAAGCGAAACCGGTCATCCGCCGTCGCCAGCAGGGCTCGGGACCGGCGGTGGGGCGGTGAAACCCACGCTCCGCCCGGCGCCAAAAAAAATAGACGTCTGACCCCTAATTCCAGGTGGGGCTGGCGTCGTCGAGGTCGCGGTAGTCCTGGCGGTCCTGGGCGGCGCTGCGGAGCAGCTCGAGCACCCGTTCGGCGCGGGCGCGTTGGTCGCTGATGGCGAACAATTGCTGCTTCTCGGCGATGTCGTGGGGCAGGGCCACCAGCAGCACGTCGGCCAGGTAACCGAGCGGCGCGCGCGCTTCGACCATCAGCGAGCCGTCGGCGAAGTCGATCAGGCCGTCGCGCAGGGCGAGGCGGATGGCCTCGGCCTCGGGGCCCTCGGGGCGCTGCTCCTCGATGCGCTCCACCGCGACCTGACGGTAGAGGGTGGGCACCTCGGGCTCGTCGACGATGCGGACCCGCTCGACCCCCTGCACCAGGATGTTGTAGCGGCCGTCCATCTTGGGCCCGGTGTGCAGCAGCTTGCCCAGGCCGGCCACCGCGTGCACCGGCGGGCGCTCGAAGTAGTCGTCCTCCCAGCCGCCCTCGAGCAGCCCGAGCACGATCTGGTCCTGGCCCTGCGCCACCATGTCCTCGACCATCTGCACGTAGCGCTCCTCGAAGACGTGCAGGGGCAGGATCGCGCTGGGATAGAGCAGCACGTTCGGGAGCGGGAAGAGGGGGACGAGCGCGGTCATCGGAGCCGGCACCAATTAGCGCGCCATACGGCTGGGATCACCGGATTCCAGCTCATTTCAGCGCCCGACCGGTTGGCCGATCCGGCGACCGAAGGCGGCCAGGGCGGCGGCCACCTGGTCCTCCGGCAGCCGATAGCGCAGCTCCTCGCCCAGATAGCGGCGCAAGAAGGCGGGCCCCACCCCGGGCAGCCGGGTCTGATCCGCGAGCTGCTCCCGACGGGCCAGCCCGGCGGCAGCCGCGGCCTCCAAGGGCGCCGCGGCGGTCGCCGGGTCGAAGCCGGGCCGGCCGATCCAGCCGGCGTAGACGAAGGGCAGGCCGGTCAGGACCCGCCACTCCTCGCCCAGGTCCAGCGCCCGCCACTGCGGGTGCGCGGCCGCCGTCACCAGAGCCGGGTCGCCGATGCGCTGGACCGCGTCCACCGCGCCGCCCGCGGCCTGGCCGGCGGCGACGCTCCCCTCGACGAAGGGATCGAGATCCCCCGGCAGCTCCACCGCCTCGAACTCGGCCAGCCAGCGCTCCCGCAGCACGATGGCGGCCAGCGCCCGACCGGTCCGGCTGTGCGGATCCAGGGCCACCCGCTGCACCGCCGCCGGCCCGTCCAGCCCCGGGCGCAGCAGCAGCAGCACCGAGCGCACCGGCCCGTCCGAGGCGATCACCGGCCCCTGCCGCCACAG
>CAZXTO010000219.1:0-2073 GCA_964643675.1 uncultured Planctomycetales bacterium | reverse complement strand
GCCGGAACTCGGGGTTCTCGACCGCCAGCACCGACGAGGCCAGCGCCACGTCCAACTCGCCCGCCGCCAGCCCCCGTGCCAGCTCCGAAGGCGGAGCCACGACCAGCTCGACGCCGTCCTGCCCGGCCAGCCCCCAGGTCAGCGGGCGGGCCACCAGGTAGGGGACCGTGCCGACGCGCAGCATCAGACCTCCAGCGGGTCGGCCGGCGCGAGGCGCTCGGGCGCCGGGTCGCCGTCCTCGAAGCTGCGGATCACCTGGTAGAGGGTGTCGCGCTCGACCGGCTGCCGGCCGGCCTCGCGGATCAGCTTGTGGATCGCCAGCCGGTCGAGTCGCTCCGGCGTGCCGGCGCCGGCGTCGTGGTAGATCTTCTCCTGACTGACGGTGCCGTCCAGGTCGTCGGCGCCCATGGTCAACGCCAGCTGCGCCACCGGCAGGCCGAGCATCACCCAGTAGGCCTTCACGTGCGGGATGTTGTCGAGGAACAGCCGCCCGATCGCGATCGAGCGCAGCCGCTCCAGCGGGCTCGGGAAGGGCAGGTGGTCGATGCCGGTGTTGGCCGGGTGGAAGGCCAGCGGCACGTAGGTCTGGAAGCCGCCGGTCTCGTCCTGCAGCGCCCGCAGCTGCTCGAGGTGGTCCACCCGCTCCTCCAGCGTCTCGGTCATGCCGTAGAGCATGGTGCAGTTGGTGCGGTAGCCGAACTCGTGGATGCCGCGCGCCAGCTCGATCCAGCGCTCGGCGCCCATCTTCTTCGGGTACAGGTCCTGCCGCACCCGCTCCGAGAGCACCTCGGCGCCGCCGCCCGGCATCGAGTCCAGCCCGGCCTCCTGCAGCTCGCCCAGCACCTCCGGCAGCGGCTTGCCGGCGGTCTTCACGATCTGGTCGATCTCGACCATGGTGAAGGCCTTGACGTGGATGTCCGGCCGCGCCGCCTTGGCCGCGCGCAGGATGTCCAGGTAGTAGTCGTACTTCAGGGCCGGCCACACCCCGGCGACCATGTGGACCTCGGTCGCCTCCGGGTTCGCCTTCGTCAGCTCCTCATGCACCTGCTCCGGCGACATGCAGTAGGCGCCGTCGTCCTTCGGCCGCCGCTGGAAGGCGCAGAAGTCGCAGAATTTGTTGCACCAGTTGGTGTAGTTGACGTGGATGTTGACGTTGTAGAAGGCGACGTCGCCGTGCCGGCGCTCGCGCCGCTCGTTGGCGAGGGCACCGAGCAGGGCGAGGTCGTCGCTCCGGAACATCGCCAGGCCGTCGGCGGCGCTCAGGCGCTCGCCGGCGCGGAGCTTGGCCGGGATCCCCTGCAGACCGGTGGTGGCGGCGCGCTCCTCCAGCGCTTCGAGCGAGAGCTGCATCGGGACATTGTAGGACGGGCGCGGGAGGCCTTCAGTCCTGGCCGAGCTCCTCGAGCAGGGCGGCGGCGAGGACCGCCGGGTCGTCGAGGATGGCGCCGTCCCGGGCCGCCTCCGGGCCACCGGGCAGCGCGAGCAGGGCCTCGATCGCCAGCTCGGCCAGGCCGCGCACGGTCGGGTGGAGCTGGTCGGCCTGCAGCAGGCCCGGGCCCTCGCGCGGGGCCAGCACCAGCACCGCGGTGTCGGCGCGGCGCTCCGCCCAGGCCCGGATGCGTCGGTTGGCCTCGGCGAGGGTCTCCGGCGCGGGCACCTGCGAGCGGGCTAGCATCTTGCCGATGGCGCCGCTCATGTCCGGGATCTCGGCGATCACCATCGGGCAGCGGAAGCGCTCCAGCGCCGCCAACCCTTCCTCGAGCCGCTCCAGCCGCGCCGGCTCCTCGAGGCCGCCGCCGTAGAGGAACCAGAACAGGTAGTCGATCGCGACCAGGGCCTCAGGATCGGCGGCCAGCGCCTGCTCCAGGAGCATCGGCCCCCAGCCGGCCGGGTTGGCGAAGAACAGGTCGGTGGCGTGGCGGCTCGGGGTTCGGTGGGGGGCGAGCAGGGCCGCGTCCAGCACCTCCTCGAGGCCGATGGTGCGGCCGAGCTCGAGCTCGGTGCCGAAGCCGACCGAGGCGCTGGCGCCGAGCACCGCGATCTTCTTCCACGGCGTGGGGGCCGGGAGCTCGG
>CAZXTO010000218.1:0-6136 GCA_964643675.1 uncultured Planctomycetales bacterium | reverse complement strand
CCGTCACCGCCCGGCTCGTAGCCCACCCGCGCATCGAGCTCGTGCGCGGCGAGGTGGCGGCGGTGCCCGAGGTCCCGGTGTGCGTGGTCGCCACCGGCCCGCTCACCAGCGAGGCGATGGCGAAGGACCTGGCCCGGCTCGCCGGAAGCGAGCACCTGTCCTTCTTCGACGCCATCGCGCCGGTGGTGAGCGGCGACAGCCTCGACCGCGAGGTGGTCTTCGCCGCCTCGCGCTGGGGCAAGGGCGAGGGCGACGACTACCTCAACATCCCGCTCGAGAAGGAGCACTACGAAGCCCTGGTCGACGGCCTGCTCTCGGCCGAGCGCCACGAGCTGAAGGACTTCGAGGCCGCCGACCCGCGCGCCAAGCAGTTCTTCGAGCGCTGCCTGCCGGTCGAGGTGCTCGCCGCCCGCGGCCGCGACGCGCTGCGCTACGGCCCGCTGCGGCCGGTCGGCCTGGACGACCCGCGCACCGGCCGCTGGCCTTACGCGGTCATCCAGCTGCGCACCGAGAACGCCGCCGGCAGCCTCTACAACCTGGTCGGCTTCCAGACCAACCTGCGCTACGGCGAGCAGGAGCGGCTGCTGCGCGCCCTGCCGGGCATGGCCGCGGCCGAATTCGTGCGCCTCGGCAGCATGCACCGCAACACCTTCCTGTGCTCGCCCCGGGTGCTGACCGCCGGCATGGAGTGGCGCGAGCGCCCCGGGCTCTTCCTCGCCGGCCAGCTGACCGGCATGGAGGGTTACCTGGGCAACATCGGCTCGGGTCTGTTGGCCGGCCGCAACGCGGTCCGGCGGCTGCGCGGCGGCGAACCCGAGCTGCTGCCCGCCGAGACCCTGCTCGGCGCCCTGGCCCGCCACGTGGCGGAGGCCCCGGCCGAGTCCTTCCAGCCAATGAAGGCCGAGTTCGGCCTGTTACCCTCTCTGCCCGGCCGCGTGCGCCGGGACCAGCGCAAGCGGATGCGCGCCGAGCGCTCCGCTGCCGCTCTCCAAGACCACTTGCGACGACACCCGATGCCCGCCTCCGACCCGGCGGCAGCCTGAGACCATGCTCCAGACCACTCTCGAGATCACCCCCTTCCAGAACGAGCCGTTCACCGACTACTCCAACGAGGACAACGCCAAGGCCATGCGCGAGGCGCTCGAGAAGCTCGAGGCCTCCTTCCCGGTCGTCGTCCGCAGCTGGATCGACGGTGAGGAAGGCGAAGGCGGCTCCGGCACCTTCGAGTCGACCGACCCGAGCCAGACCTCCCGGGTCGTGGCCAACTCGGCCAAGTGCAGCCGCGACGACGCCCTCAAGGCCGTGGTCGGCGCCCACAAGGCCTTCGGCGAGTGGTCGCGCAAGTCGCCCGAGCAGCGCGCCGAGTACCTGTTCCAGGCCGCCCGCCTGATGCGCCTGCGCAAGCACGACTTCTCGGCCATGATGGTCTACGAGGTCGGCAAGTCCTGGGCCGAGGCCGACGGCGACACCGCCGAGGCGATCGACTTCCTCGAGTTCTACGCCCGCGAGGCGCTGCGCTACGGCCGGCCCCAGCCGATCACGCCCAGCCCGACCGAGAAGAACGAGCTGCAGTACATCCCGCTCGGCGTCGGCGCCGTGATCCCGCCGTGGAACTTCCCGCTGGCGATCCTGGCCGGCATGACCACCGCGGCGCTGGTGGCCGGCAACACCGTGGTGCTGAAGTGCAGCTCCGACAGCCCGGGCATCGCCTCGATGTTCGTCGACCTGATGAAGGAGGTCGGCATCCCCGCCGGCGTGCTCCAGTTCGTGCCCGGCAGCGGCCGCGAGGTCGGCAACACCATCGTCGAGCACGCCCTGATCCGCTTCATCAGCTTCACCGGCTCGGCCGAGGTCGGCATGGGCATCTACGAGAAGGCCGGCAAGGTCGTCGAGGGCCAGATCTGGCTCAAGCGCGTCGTCGCCGAGATGGGCGGCAAGGACTTCATGTTCATCGACGAGGACGCCGACCTCGACGCCGCGGTCCAGGGCACCCACGCCGCCGCCTTCGGCTACCAGGGCCAGAAGTGCTCGGCCTGCTCGCGTCTGATCCTGCACGAGAAGATCCACGACCAGTTCATGGAGAAGTTCCTGCCGCTGGTCGAGGCCACCACCGTCGGCCACCCGAGCGACCCGAACGTGTTCCTCGGCGGCATGATCAACGAGGCCGCCCGCCAGGGCGCGCTCGACGGCATCGCCAAGGCCAAGGAGGAGGGCAACACCCTGGTCGCCGGCGGCGAGGTCGGCGACGAGGCCGGCTGGTTCCTGCAGCCCACCGTCTTCACCGACGTCAAGCGCAGCGACAACATGTTCCGCGAGGAGTTCTTCGCGCCGCTGCTGGGCGTGACCAAGGTGGCCAGCTTCGAGGAGGGCATCGAGGCCGCCAACGACACCATCTTCGGCCTGACCGGCGCCTACTACGGTCGCGACGAGGAGAAGATCGCCACCGCCAAGCGCGAGCTCCACGCCGGCAACCTGTACATCAACCGCAAGTGCACCGGCGCCCTGGTCGGGGTCAACCCCTTCGGCGGCTTCAACATGTCCGGCACCGACTCCAAGGCCGGCGGCCGCGACTACCTGCTGCTGTTCCTGCAGGCCAAGTCGATCAGCCGCCTGAAGTAGCGCGGGCCGCGCGCGACGGGCGGGGGCGCGGCGCGCTCCCGCCCGTTTCGCGTGCCGCTACACTCCTGCCATGGCCGACGAGCCGCTCGACCGGCGCGCCTTCTTCCGGCACGGTTTCCGCTCGCTGCTCGACACCGTCGCCGAGACGGTGCGGGCCAGCCGCGGCGTCGCCTCCCCGCAGCCCACCCGGCTGCGTCGCCTGCGGCCGCCCGGCGCCCTGGCCGAGCCCGACTTCCTGCGGCTGTGCACCCGCTGCGACGACTGCATCGCCGCTTGCCCGGCGGCCTGCATCGCCCGCGTCCCGGAGGGCGAGGCCGACGCCGGCACCCCGGTGATCGTGCCCGACTTGCGCGCCTGCGTGCTCTGCACCGAGCTGTCCTGCACCAAGGTCTGCGAGGAGGGCGCGCTGCGACCGCTCGACTCTCCGGCCCAGGTCCGCATCGGCCTCGCGGTCCTCGACGAGGAGGTCTGCTTCGCCTACAACGGCAGCTTCTGCAACACCTGCGTGACGATCTGCCCGACCGAGCCGAAGGCGATCCTGCTCAACCAACGCATGCGCCCCTACGTCGAAGCCGCGCCGTGCACCGGCTGCGGCCTGTGCGAGGAGCGCTGCCCGACCGAACCGCGGGCGATCCGGGTGGTGGAAGAGGACCGCCTGGTCGGGAGGGCGGAGCCGGCGTGAGCGCCGCCAAGCCGGGCAGCCGACGGGTCGAGCCGGTCCCCGACCACTTCGATCCGGACGAGGTCTTCGACCCGAACCGGGTGGCGCGGCCGGCGATGGCCCTGTGGCTGCTGGCGGGCCCGCTGCTCTCAGTGTTCGGCGTGGCGGGGTGGATGCGGCTGCTGGCGGGCGTCCCCCTGCCCCTCGCAGAGGGCACGAGCTGGGGCGGCCTGGCCTTGAACGCGCTGCTGATGCTGCTGTTCCTGCTGCCTCACTCGCTGCTGGCGCGCGGCTCGGGGCGGATGCTGCTGAACCACCCGCTCGGCCCCAGCGGCGAGCGCCCGCTCTACGTGCTGATCGCCGGCGCCTCCCTGAGCCTGATGGTGAGCGCGTGGACCACCACGGGGCCCTTGCTGTGGGACCATGAGGGGGTCTGGAAGCTGCTGGCCCGCCTGGTGCAGGCGCTCGGCCTGCTGCTCGCGAGCTGGGCAGCTCTGCTGACCGGCGTCGGCCGCATGCTCGGCCTGCCCCACCTACGCGCGCTCGAGAACGGCACCCAGCCGCCCTCGCGGGAATTCATCGCCCTCCCCCCCTATCGTTGGCTGCGGCAGCCGGTGAACCTCGGCATCCTGCTGATGATGGCCGGCATGCCCGAGGGCACGCCGGACCGGCTGCTGATGGCGGTCGGCTTCGCGCTCTGGATCCTGATCAGCGCGCCGTACGAGGAGCGCGACAACGAGCCCACCTTCGGCAAGGCCTACCTGCAGTACCGCGACCGCACGCCGCGCTGGCTGCCCCGCTTCCGCGGCCGCTCCGAGGACGGATGAGCGCCGCCGCGCCTGGCCTGCCCGCCGCCGTCCTGGCCGGGCTGCGCGAGCGGGTCGGCGCCCGCTACGCGCTCGACGACCCCGCCAGCCTGGCGGCCTACGAGTCCGACGCCCTGACCCTGTTCCGCTGCCGCCCGGGAGCGGTGGTGCTGCCCGCGGACCGCGAGGAGCTGGTCGCCTGCGTCGAGCTGCTGCACCGAGCGCGGCTGCCCTTCGCCGCGCGCGGCGCCGGCACCGGCCTCTCCGGCGGCGCCCTGGTGCCGCCCGGAGGGGTGATCCTCGGCCTGAGCCGGATGAACCGGGTGCTCGAGCTGGACCCGGCCCGGCGCCGCGCGCGGATCGAGCCCGGGGTGGTCAACGCCGAGCTCTCGCGCCGCGCCGCCCCGCACGGCCTGCGCTACGCCCCCGACCCCGCCAGCCAGGCGGTCTGCACCCTGGGCGGCAACCTGGCCGAGAACGCCGGCGGGCCGATGTGCTTCCTGCACGGCATGACCGGGCAGCACGTGCTGGCGGCCGAGGTCGTGCTGCCCGACGGCCGGGTCGAGCGCTGGGGCAGCGGCCTGGCCGAGCAGGAGGATCTCGACCTGCGCGGCTTCCTGGTCGGCTCGGAGGGCAGCGTGGCGATCGCCGCCGCGATCGAGCTGAAGCTGATCCCGGTGCCCGAGGCGGTGGAGACCCTGCTCGGCGCCTTCGCCAGCGTCGCCGCCGCCTGCGAGGCGGTGTCCGAGATCGTCGCCTCGGGGCTGCGGCCGGTGGCGCTCGAGGTGATGGACCAACGCGCCATCCAGGCGGTCGAGGCCTCGATGTACCGCGCCGGCCTGCCGACCGACGCCGGCGCGGTGCTGATCGTCGAGGTCGAAGGGCCGGCGGCGCGCGTCCCCGGCGAGGCCGACGCGGTCGAGGCCATCCTGGGACAGCACGCGCCGCTGCGGGTCGACCGCGCGGCCAGCCCGGAGGAGCGCCTGGCGATCTGGAAGGGCCGCAAGGGCGCCGGCGGCGCGATGGGACAATTGGCTCCCGACAGCCTGGTGATGGACGGCGTGGTGCCGCGCTCCAAGCTGGCCGAGATCATGGCCTACGTGGCCGAGGTCGAGGCCGACAGCGGCCTGCCGGTCGCCAACCTGTTCCACGCCGGCGACGGCAACATCCACCCTCACTTCAGCTTCGACGCCCGCGACGCCGAGCTGTCGCACCGGGTGGAGGAAGCCGGCGCGCGCATCCTGCGCAAGTGCCTCGAGCTCGGCGGCTCGCTGAGCGGCGAGCACGGCATCGGCCTGGAGAAGGAGGAACTGCTGGCCGAGCAGTTCGACGCTGCCACCCTCCAGCTGATGGAGCGGGTGCGCCGGGTGTTCAACCCCGAGGACCTGCTCAACCCGGGCAAGGGGCTGCCGCTGCCGCGCGGCTGCGCCGAGGCCTTCCGCCGCCACCGGCGACCGTCGACCGAGGGAGGCGGAGCATGAGCGCCGAGCGCGTCGCCGTCGCCGACGCGGCCGGAGCCGCGGCCGAGATCCGCCGCGCCCAGGCCGAAGGGGTCGTGCTGCTGCCCCGCGGCCGCGGCAGCCGCCTCTCCCGGCACGCGCCCGAGGCCGCGCCCGAGCGCTGGCTGGAGTGCGCCGGCATGGCTCGATTGCTCGAGCTCGACGCGGCCGACCAGACCTGCGTGGTGGAGCCCGGCCTGTCCCCGGCGGAGCTCGACCAGGAGGCGGCCGGTCACGGCCTGGAGCTGGGCGTACGCGCGCCCGGCGCCGATCGCGGCAGCCTCGGCGGTCTGTTCCTGGCGCCGGACCTCTCGTTGCTCAGCGGCGCCTTCGGCCCACCGCGCGATCAGGTGCTGGGGGCCGACTGGTTGCTCGCCGACGGCAGCGCGGTCCGGACCGGCGCCCGGGTGGTGAAGTCGGTCGCGGGATATGACCTGACCCGCCTGTTCCTCGGCAGCCGCGGCCGCCTGGCGGTCTGCACGCGGCTGGTGCTGCGCCTGCGGCCGCTGCCCCGCGCGCCGCTGTGGTGCCAGGGCCCGGCCGAGACCGCC
>CAZXTO010000217.1:1982-6143 GCA_964643675.1 uncultured Planctomycetales bacterium | reverse complement strand
CCTGGCCAGCCGACCCTGTTCGGGGATGAGCCGCCGGCGGCTGAGCCGCCCCGGTCCGGCCTGTACGCGCGGGTGGCGCTCGACACCCCCGTGCGGCGGGAGTTCAGCTACCGCGTGCCGCCGGGCATGGAGGACCTGAGCGCCGGTTGCCGGGTGATGGTCCCCTTCGGCGCCCGGCGCCTGGTCGGGGTGGTGGTGGGGGTGGATCGGCACCCGCCGGCCGACGTCCCGGCGGCGCGGCTGCGGCCGCTGGCCCGTCGGCTCGACCAGGAGCCGATGCTGACCGATGGCCTGCTGCGCCTGGCCCACCAGATCGCCGACGACACCTTCTGCTCCTGGGGACAGGCCCTGGCGGCGATGCTGCCGGCGGCGCTGCGCCGGGACCGCCCGCGGCGCACGGTGCCGGTGGTGGAATTGGTGGCAGAGCCCGGCGAGGAGGAGCTGGCGGCGCTGGCCGAGCGCTTCCCCAAGCAGGAGCGGGCCATCGCCTGGCTGAAGCAGGCCGGCGGCCCGGTCGAGGTCCGCGAGTTCCGCAACCGCACCGGCCTGTCGAAGTCGCCGCTCGAGACCCTGGCCAAGAAGGGGGTGGTGCGCTTCGGCCGCCGCCGCGAGTACTTCGACCCCTTCGCGGGCGAGGTCGAGCCGGACCAGCCGCCGCAGCTGACGGCCCAGCAGCAGGCCTGCGTCGAGGCGGTCTGCGCCGCGCTCGACCGGCGCCAGCACGAGGACTTCCTGCTCCACGGCATCACCGGCTCGGGCAAGACCGAGGTCTACCTGCGCGCGCTCGAGCGCTGCCTGGAGCAGGGCCGCGGCGCGATCGTGCTGGTGCCCGAGATCGCGCTGACGCCGCAGACCGTGGCCCGCTTCCGCGCCCGCGCCGGCGAGGTCGCGGTGCTGCACAGCGGCCTGACCGACGCCGAGCGCCATGACCAGTGGGTGGCCTTGCGCGAGGGCCGCCTGCGGGTGGTGGTGGGGGCGCGCTCGGCCCTGTTCGCGCCGGTGCCCGACCTGGGCCTGATCGTGGTGGACGAGGAGCACGAGACCAGCTTCAAGCAGGAGTCGACGCCGCGTTACCACGCCCGCCAGGTGGCGCGCGAGCGGGCCGAGCTCGAGCACGCGGTTTGCCTGCTGGGCAGCGCCACGCCGGCGCTCGAGACCTGGGCCGCGGCGCGAGACGGCCGCATCCGGCTGCTGGAGCTGCCGGAGCGGGTGGCCGGCGGCAGCCTGCCCGCGGTCGAGGTGGTCGACATGCGCTCGGAGAAGCCGGACCAGGAGCATTGGCTGGTGGTCTCTGACCCCTTGCGGCGCGCGCTCGAGGGCGCGCTCGGCCGCGGTGAGCGCGGCATCCTGTTCCTGAACCGGCGCGGCTTCGCGCCCGCCTGGCACTGCCGCGGCTGCGGCGCCTGCGTGCACTGCCCGGCCTGCGACGTGGCGCTCACCTACCACCGCTGGCGCAAGAAGGCGGTGTGCCACTACTGCATGCAGGAGGCGCCCGAGCCGCGCAGCTGCAAGGCCTGCGGCAATCCGGTCAGCCTGGTCGGGGTGGGGACCGAGCGCGCCGAGGACACCCTGAAGCGCCTGTTCCCCGGCGCGCGAGTGGCGCGCATGGACCGCGACACCATGGTGCGGCGCGAGTCCTACGAGCAGGTCCTGAGCGACTTCGGCGCCGGCAAGCTCGACCTCCTGCTCGGCACCCAGATGGTCGCCAAGGGGCTCGACTTCCCCGAGGTCACGGTGGTCGGGGTGCTCGACGCCGACACCGCCCTGCACCACCCCGACTTCCGCGCCGCCGAGCGTTGCTTCGACCTGATCTGCCAGGTCAGCGGGCGCGCCGGCCGCAGCGAGCGCGGCGGCAAGGTGGTGGTCCAGACCTGGATCCCCGACCACCCCGCGATCCGCGCCGCGGCGCGGCACGACTTCCACGGCTTCGCCGAGGGCGAGCTGGCCGAGCGCGAGGAGTTCGGCTATCCGCCGTCGGCCGGGGCGGTGCGGATCCAGTTCGAGGCCGCCGACCTGCCCAAGGTCGAGAAGCTCGCCCGCGAAGGGCGCGCCGCGTTGGACGCGGCGGCGGGCCCCGGGGTGCAGCTGCTCGGTCCGGCGCCGCCGCCGGTCGAGAAGCTGAAGGGCCGCTGGCGGCGCCAGATCCTGCTCAAGACGCGGCCGAGTTCCGCGCTGCACTCGCTGCTGCCGGCGCTCTACGAGCTGTGCCAGAAGCAGGGAGTGGTGGTGGATCGTTTATGATCGAATCTCGGCCGCGTCGCATTTTTTGGTTCTTCTCGGGGCGGCCGGCGTGTTTCGATGACTCATCCCATGAACGATTCCCATGCCACCGACCATGAACCGGTTTCGATCGGCGGCGCCTACGCCAGCCACCCTGGGCGGACCCGGGTCGATGTCCTGCGCTGGTTCCGCTCCTACCCGCGCTGGCCGGCGATCTGGCTCCTCGGTCTGCTCGGCGGTGCGGCCCTGGGCTGGTTCGTCCATGCCTCCCTCTGGGCCGTCGCCGGCCTCGCCTTGCTCGGCAACCTGCTCTACTGGCGGAAGGTCCGCGGCCACTTCCAGGGCGGCTGCGCCAACCCTTCCGTGGTCATCAGCGAGGATCCGCTCCGCATCGCGGTCTCGAGCGACCTGAGCAAGGGGGACGGCGACTTCCCGGTGATCAAGATCATCGAGAAGCCCTTGGCGGGCATCGCCGGCCAGCAACCGAAGGTGGGTCTGCGCCTGGCAACCGTCGCTCTCTACTACGACGGTGTCGAGGACCGGCCTCATTGGGAGGACTTCGATCCCCGGCCGCTCGAGTGCGCCACCGGCGACCTCAGCGAGATCGCACGCGTGATCTCGAGCTTCGACGAAGAGGACTGGGGGGAACTGGAGAGGCACCTCGCCCAGGTGCCGCAGCCCTACCGGACCGGGCTTTACCGCATCGGTTGGCAGGCCTCTTCGGATTGAGGGCCGAGCCAGAAGCTGGCGGAGGCCTTCTCCCGGCCATTGACGATCACCGTGATGCGGTGTTCCCCCGGGTAGTGCCGCCGCGTGCTGAGGTCGGCGAAGCGGTGGCGGCGGCGGACCTCCCGGCTGTTGCCGTCGCCCTCCGACTCGGAGATCTTGAACACCTTGCGGCCGGTCTTGCCCCGGGCCTTGGCGAAGTCGACGGCGTACTCCAGCCGGATCTTGCCGAGCGGCCCTTCGCTGCGCAGCTCGAAGCGGAACTCCAGCTCCTCACCGATCGGCAGGGCGGCGGCGGACAGGCGCAAGTCGCTGACCTCGACCCCGGCCGGGTCGCGGAAGCCGAACAGGAGCATGGTTTCGGCGTCGCCCGCCTTGAGCAGGCTGCGGCAGGCGTGCTTGACCAGCCGGTCCCGCTCCGGCGAGTGCCCGAGCCACTCCCCGGCCAGCTTCCGCACCAGCTGCGGGTGGTCCTTGGAGATGTCGTTCAGGTTGTTGGCGACGCTGCGGCGCACGTACTCGCTGGAGTCATCGCGCAGCCGACGCAGGATCGGCAGCAGGGGGGCCGGGTCGCGCTGGAAGCGCGGCAGCGCCATCGCCCACGGCAGCCGCGGCCGGCAGCCCTCGCTCGCCAGGCGCCGGACGTGCTCGTCCGGGTCCTGGGTCCACTCCAGCATCGTCGCGAGCATGCGGCGCGGGTCCTGCAGCAGGTAGGGGCGGACCGCGAGCTCCGAGGTGCTGAGAGGCGTGAGCTCGCGCAGGGCCTCGATGGAGAGCTCCCAGTGCTCGCGCCCGAACTGCTCGACGAAGTCGGGGAAGGGCAGGCCTCGCAGGCCGGAGAAGCTTGGGGCGGCGGCGCGCACCGCGGCCAGGGCGGTGGGGTAGGTCGCGGGCAGGAATCGGCCCATGCAGCTGCTGATGCGGCGCACGCGCTGCTTCAGCTCGAGCTCCGGCCAGCCATCGTCGAGGACCGCGGCCAGGAAGGCGGCGCCGCCGAAGCCGGGCTCGGCGCGGCCGAGCTCCTGGGCGATCTGCTCCAGGTAGGGGCGGTCGAATTGGTCCTTCAGCGCCGCGGGCATGGGGCGGATCCTAGCGCCGAAGAGCGCCGCCCGGCGCCGCTCCGCGCTCCGCCTCGCGTGACGGGTCACCGCCCTGGGCCGAACGAATAAAGCGCCCCGCCCGGCGGGGCGGGACGCGGGGTATACCGATACCGAC
>CAZXTO010000217.1:0-1972 GCA_964643675.1 uncultured Planctomycetales bacterium | reverse complement strand
GGATCAGCCCGCGGTCAGGACATGGTCTCTTGGGTCCGCGGCAGGACGCCGGAGCTTCCACCCCTGGACTCGACGCTCCAGGCGGCTGCCGCGGCCGTGAAACCGGTGGGACGGAGGGCGATAAGATGCATCGACAGGCTCACCTTTTTCCCGAGCCTTGATCTCGCTGAATTGCCCTTCGGTGGGAGAACTTGCCCGCCTTCTCCGTTTTTTTCGTCTTGCCTCCTTCCCTCCCCGACGAGCCCAGCGAAGCCGCCGACTCCGGTCCGCCGACCGAGGACCTGCTGGCGCGGGTGCGCGACCCCCGCACCGACGCGGCCGAAGCCTGGCCCGAGCTGCTGGCCCGCTGCGAATCCAGGCTGCGGACCCTGCTGCACTTCCGGAGCCGGGAGCGCCTGCGCAGCGGCCTCGAGGTCGAGGACCTGCTGCAGGAGGCGTGGCTGGTGGCGGCGGAGAAGATCGACGAGTTCGAGTACCGCGGCCCGGGCAGCCTGCAGCGATGGTTGGTCGCGATCCTGCGCTTCCGCCTGCTGCACGAGCAGCGCCGCGGCGCGCGGCGGCCGCTGCCCGAGGCCGCCCTGCGTTCCCAAGCTGCGCCCGGCCAGACCGGCTTGTTCGACGCCCTCGCCCGCAGCCAGCCGGGGGTGAGCGCCGACCTCCGCCAGCGCGAGTCCGAGGAGCAGGTGCGCGGGGCGCTCGAGCAGCTGCCCGAGGAGCTGCGGGAGCCGGTGCTGCTCAAGGTCTACGAGGGCCTGAGCAGCCGCGAGGCGGCCGAGCGCATGGGCCTCAGCGAGTCGGCCTTCTCGAAGCGCTTTCACAAGGCGCTGCGCAAGGTCGGCCGGCAGCTGAAGGGGAGCGCGGAGTGAGCCTGGACTCCGAGCAGCAGGCCGCGCTGGAGTTCCTCGCCTTCGAGGAGCCGGTGCGCGCGGCGCTGCCCCAGCCCGGCACCGATCTCGGCGAGTACCACCTGCTGGCCGAGCTGGGCCGCGGCGGCGGCGGCGTGGTCTACGCCGCGCGCCAGAAGAGCCTCGGTCGCGAGGTGGCGTTGAAGCTGATCCCGCTGACCGCCTCGGACCTGTCGCCGGCGCACCAGGCGCGGATCGAACGCGAGGCCAAGCTGCTGGCCTCGCTGCGTCACCCGAACGTGGTCGAGGTCTACGACTCCGGCTTCCTGCCCGGCTTCCGCTGGCTGGCGATGGAGAAGGTCGACGGCTGGGGCCTCGAGGACCTGCTCGCCGGCCGCGTGTCCGAACACCCGGCGCCGGGGTCCTCGCGCTGGTTGCCGTTCGCGGTCAAGCTGCTGCGCCAGATCGCCTCGGCCCTGGCCGAGGCCCACGCCAAGGGCGTGGTGCACCGCGACGTCAAGCCGGGCAACGTGCTGGTCGACCGGCGCGGGCGCGCCTACCTGGCCGACTTCGGGCTGGCCCGGGAGGACTCGCAGACTGGGCTCACCCTGACCACCGGCTTCGTCGGGACGCCGCGCTACGCCTCGCCCGAGCAGGCGCGCGGCGAGGCCCTGACCGCCGCCTCCGACGTCTTCTCACTCGGCGCGCTGGCCTTCGAGATGCTGACCGGGCGGCTGGCCTTCGACGGCGGCACCGGCAACGACATCCTGCAGCAGGTGCAGTTCAGCGAGCCGCGCTGGCCGGCGGGGGAGGACATCCCGCGCGACCTGCGGGCGGTGATCGACAAGTGCCTGGAGAAGGAGATCGCCGACAGCTACCCCAACGCCGCCGAGGTCGTCGGCGAGATCGACCGCTTCCTCAACTTCGAGCCGGTCGAGGCGGCCGCGGTCGGTCGCCTGACCCGCGCCCTGCGCCGGCTGCGACGGAGGCCGCTGCGGCCCGGGGTGGCGGCCTCGATCGTGCTGGCCTTGGTGGCGTTCGGCATGCTGATGCAGGCCTCGCGCGAGGACCGCGCCGAGCCGCCGGAGGCGCAGGCCGCGCGCCTGATCGAGCAGGCCGCCGAGCAC
>CAZXTO010000216.1:0-6146 GCA_964643675.1 uncultured Planctomycetales bacterium | reverse complement strand
CGCGAAGGTGGCGGCGGTCGTGAGCGCGGGGCTGGCGACGCTCACGCCGGTGGTCTGCGTCGGCGGGTTCTTCCTGCTGGGGGGCTCGCTGTAGCTCAGCGCAGCCGCAGCACCACCGCCTCGTCATCGGCGCGGCAGGCGAGCTGGAAGCCGCCGACGCCCTTCAGCGCCACCACCTGGCCGCCTTCGAGCGCGGCCCGGGCGCCGGCCAGGGCGCCGTCGCGCTCGGCGACGCGGTTGCCGTCGTGATCCTCCAGCCACAGCTGCGGGCCGCACGCGGGGCAGCACACCGGCTCGGTGTGGAAGCGGCGGTCGGCCGGGTCGCGGTACTCGTGCTCACACTCGGGGCACAGCGGGAAGCAGGCCATCGAGGTCTGCTCGCGGTCGTAGGGCAGCGCGCGGACCAGCGAGAAGCGCGGGCCGCAGTGGGTGCAGACCGTGAAGGGGTAGCGGTGGCGGCGGTCGGCCGGGTCGGCCATCTCGGCGGCGCAGGCCGCGCACAGGCGGGCGTCCGGCGGCACCCGCGCCGACTCGCGCGGTCCCTGCTCAGTCTCGATCACCGCGAAGCCGGTCTCGCCGTGGGCGATCACCGACTCCACCACCAGCTCGTCGAGGCGCGCCAGCGGCGGCAGCTCGGCCTTGAGCCGGTCGAGGAAGGCGCGCGCGGCGGCGGGATCGCCCTCGATCTCGATCTGCACCCCGTCCGGGCCGTTGCGGACCCAGCCGCCCAGCGCCAGCTCGATCGCCAGGCAGTAGACGAAGGGCCGGAAGCCCACGCCCTGGACCGCGCCGCGGCAGCGGACGCGCAGTCGTTCCCGCGCGCCGCTCACACCCGCGCCGCGCCGCGCTTGGCCGCGAGCTTCTCCTCGAGCAGGGCGCACCAGGCCTCGAGCCCCTGGCCGCCGAGCGCCGCCACCTCGAGGAAGCGGACCTGCGGGTTGAGCGCCTCGACCCGCGCCCGCGCCGCGGCGACGTCGAAGGGCACGTGCGGCAGCAGGTCGGTCTTGGTCAGCAGGCAGACCTCGGCGCGGGCGAACATCGCCGGGTACTTCTCCGGCTTGTCGTCGCCCTCGGTGACCGACAGCAGCACGGTCTTGAAGTCCTCGCCGAGGTCGTAGGAGGCCGGGCACACCAGGTTGCCGACGTTCTCGACGAACAGCAGCTCGGGCGCGTCGAAGGCGGCCTCGCTCAGGCCATCGGCGACCAGGTGGGCGTCGAGGTGGCAGGCGCCGCCGGTCACGATCTGGTGCGCCGGGACCTCGGCCTCGCGGATGCGGCGGGCGTCGTTCTCGGTCGCGACGTCGCCGACCAGCACCGCGCAGCGCCAGCGCTCGCGCAGCCTCGCGACGGTCTGCTGGAGCAGGGTGGTCTTGCCGGCGCCGGGCGAGCTGACGACGTCGGTGACCAGGGTGCCGGCCTCCTCGAAGCGGGCCCGCAGGGCGGCCGCGCGTTGGTCGTTGGCTTCGAGCAGCCGGCGACGGACTTCGATGATCTCGGACATCAGGGCCTCGGGGTTCGTTGGAGAGACGGACCGCCGCCGGGTGGGGCGGGGCCGCCTTCCTCATGATCGAACTCGACGCTCTCCAAGTCCAGCTCTCGGCCGCCCTCGACCCGCAGCGGCTCGCCGCAGTCCGGGCACAGCGGCAGCCAGCTGCCCTCGGCGCTGCCCTTCTCGGCGCGGCATTGCCGACAGAATCGTGTCGTGGCGCACCAGCGCACCTCGAGCCGGGCGCCGTCGTCGGGGCCGCCGGCGGTGCTCGCCTGCCAGGCCAGCCGCAGCAGCTCCGGCTCGACCGCGGCCAGCTCGCCGATCGCGACCTTGACCGTCAGCAAGCGGCCGCGCGCGCCTTCGCCGAGCTGGCGGCGCACCGCCGCTCGGGCGCTGCACAGGATGTCGAGGGCGATGCCGGTCTCATGCATCGCGGGGCGCGCCGTGCTCCCACCAGACGTCCAGCGGCAGCGGTTCGGCGCGCGGCGACGGCGCGTGGCCCAGCCGCGCCAGCTCGGCGACGGCCGCTTCGGCCAGGCGCGGGATCGCCGCGCGCACGGGGTCGGTGAGGGCGGTGCCCGCGGCTACGGTGTCGGGCACCACCCCGATCAGGGCGACTTCGCAGGGCGCGAAGCCGCGGAATTCCGCCTCCAACAAGGCGTCGCGCAGACCGGGATCGTGCGGCGAGGTGCGCGGCTGAAGAGTTGTCGCCACGATTTCCTCGCGATGGAAGACCCGCACCGTGCCGGGCGGATCCGCGGTCTGAACGGTGTCGAGGAAGACCAGCGCCTCGAGGTCCTGGAACAAGGGCAGGAGGTCGAAACCCGGCGTTCCGACGTCGAGGAGCTCCACCTCCCCGGGGAACTCCCAGCCTGCCTCGAGGACCTGCAGCGCGTAGGGACCGGCGCCGTCGTCGCCGACCAGGACGTTGCCGAGGGCCAGGACGCGGACCGAGACCATCGGTCAGAGGACCCTGACCTTGCTGCGCTCCTTCCCCGTCGCATCATGGGTGTGGATGGCGCAGGCCAGGCAGGGGTCGAAGGAGTGAATGGTGCGGAGGATCTCCAGCGGCCGCTCGGGGTCGGCCACCGGGTTGCCGATCAGCGAAGCCTCGTACGGACCGAGCGCTCCCTGGTCGTCACGCGGGCCGGCGTTCCAAGTGGAAGGCACGACCGCCTGGTAGTTGTGGATCTTGCCGTCGCGGATCACCACCCAGTGCGACAGCGTGCCGCGCGGCGCCTCGTGGAAACCGAAGCCCTGGACCTCTCCGCGCGGGAAGTCGGGCGGGTTGCACACCGCGAGGTCGCCGCGGCCGATGTTGTCGACCAGGAGCTGCCACTGCTCCTGCGCCATGTCGCTGAGCACCGCGGCGCGGACCGCTCGGGCGAGGTGGCGGCCGAGGGTGGAATGGAGGGCGTCGAGCCCGAGCTCGGTCCCGGCCAGCGAGGAGGCCAGCCCGACCGCGGCGTCGAGCCGCTGGCGGGTGCCCTCGTGGCCCTGGGCGTAGCTGATCAGGATCTGGGCCAGCGGCCCGACCTGCATCGGCTTGCCGTCGAAGCGCGGCGCCTTGACCCAGGAGTACTTGCCGTCGTCCTGGAAGTCGGTGTACTTCGGGACCGTCTCGCCCTCGTAGGGGTGGCGGGTCCAGTCGCCGTCGTACCAGGCGCGCGCGATGCACTCCGAGACGTTGTCGCGGAAGTACGGGTCGTGGAAGTCCTGGATCGGCCGCAGGGTGGCGAGGTCGCCGCCCATCACGGTGCCGCCGGGGAAGCTGAACTGGGTGCCCTTGCCGTCGAGCGGCAGGTCGGGCACCGACATGTAATTGGTGACGCCGGCGCCGTGCCCGAGCCACTCGGGATACATGGAGCCGATCGCGCACACGTCGGGCAGGTAGACCTGCTCGATGAACTGGTGGACCTCGGCCAGCAGGCCGCGGATCCGCAGCAGCTTCTCCATGTTCAGCGCGGTGGCCTGGTCGGGGTCGACCGCGTTGGCCACGCCGCCGACGGCCAGGTTCTGCAGGTTGGGGGTCTTGCCGCCGAGGGTGGCGACCGCCTGGTTGGCCTTGCGCTGGTAGTCGAGCGCCTGCAGGTAGTGCGCCACCGCCAGCAGGTTGACCTCCGGCGGCAGCTTCATCGCCGGGTGACCCCAGTAGCCGTTCTCGAAGATGCCGAGCCGGCCACCGGAGACGAAGCCCTTGAGCTTGGCCTGGGCCGCAGCCAGGTCGTTGTGGCTGTTGCCGGGCCAGGCCGAGAGGCTCTCGCCGATGGCTGCCGCCTTCCGCGGATCGGCCTCGAGGGCGGACACCACGTCCACCCAGTCGAGCGCCGACAGGTGGTAGAAGTGCACGATGTGGTCGTGCAGCGCGTGCGCGATCAGGATCAGGTTGCGGATGTACTGGGCGTTGCGCGGGATCTCGAGCGAGATCGCGTTCTCCACCGCGCGCACCGAGGCGATCGCGTGCACCGAGGTGCAGACCCCGCAGATGCGCTGCGCGAACAGCCAGGCCTCGCGCGGGTCGCGGCCCTGCAGGATGACCTCGATGCCGCGCCACATCTGGCCCGAGGACCAGGAGTTGACCACCTTGCCGCCGTCGACCTCGGCGTCGACGCGCAGGTGGCCTTCGATGCGGGTGACGGGGTCGACGGTGATCCGGGTCATGTCAGGGGCTCGTTGGGGCGGGTCGCAGGCCCGCCAGGATCGGGAAACGCTTGACGGCGAAGACGTAGATCACGACTTCCGCCGCCACCATACCGACCACCACCAGGATTTCCGTCACCGTCGGGAAGTAGACCCAGCCGCCGCCGGGCTGGTAGGCCACCAGGTAGGTGTCGAAGCGGTAGAAGCCGCCGGCCAGGATCATCAGGAAGGCGGCCTGGAACAGGCGGCCGGCGCCGAGGCGGCGGTCCAGCAGCACGATCGCGGCCGAGGCCAGGAACAGCGCGTTCTCGATCAGGAACAGCCAGCCGGCCTTGTCGGACTGCCACTGGGCCAGCTTGCCGCTGGCGGCCAGGTCGCCGAGCCGCAGGAGCAGGAAGGCCAGCAGGACGCCGCCCATCAGGCGGGCGATGCGGCGCAGCATCCGGGTGCGCAGCTCGTTGCCGAAGAACAGGCTGCCGAGCATCGACTGGATCACCACCGTGGCGTAGCCCATCGCCAGGCAGCTGAGCAGGAACAGCAGCGGCAGCCAGGGCGTGTGCCAGAACGGGTGCAGCTTGGTCTGCGCGATCAGCATCATGCTGCCGAGCGAGGACTGGTGCATGGTCGGCAGCAGGATGCCGAGCGCCAGCACGAAGGGCAGCGCCCGCTCCAGCAGCGGGGCCACCCGCGCGGCGACCGTGTGGAAGCGCGAGCTCTTCTCGCGCCGCCAGCGGTCGAGCACGATCGGCGCCACCTCGACCCACAGCACCAGCACGTAGGTCGTGATGCAGAGCGCGACCTCGAGCAGCACCGAGTTGAAGTTCCACTCCCAGACGTAGAACAGCGCCGGCAGCCGCCAGAAGCGGCCCAGCTCGATCAGCACCGAGAAGCCGGCGACGGTGTAGCCGAGGCAGCTGGCCAGCACCGCGGGGCGGACCAGGTGGTGGTACTTGCCCTTGTTGAGCACGTAGCACAGCAGCGCCATGGCGTAGCCGCCGCAGGCCAGCGCGGTGCCGGTGACGACCGCGAAGGCCTTCCAGATGCCCCACGGGAAGCCGTCGCTCATCGCCGTGGTCGGGCCGAGGCCGGCGAAGAAGCGGTACAGGATCATGGCGCCGCCGAGCGCGGCGAGCAGGAAGAAGGCGGCGAAGTTGCGCGTGAACAGCCGGCCGCCGACGGGGCGCGGGAGCGCGGACATCAGACCTCCTCCGCCTGCGCCGCGTGCTGCATGCGCTGGTTGCGCCACAGCACCCCGGCCAGGACTCCGTAGAGCACCGCGGGGGCGATGAAGCCCTTGTAGATGCCGTGCTGGACCGTCTCCGACAGCTTGCCCATCGGCTCGTAGGGCAGCTGCGGCAGCGCCAGGTTGGCGAAGGGCACCGAGGAGAGCACCAGCACCTGGGTGCCGCCGGCCTCGCGCTCGCCGTAGACGTGGTCGAGGTAGCGGCCGGGCTCGGCCTCGATGCGCCGGTGGGCCTCGTCGAGCAGCTCGTCGCGGCCGCCGAACACCACCGCGTCGCGCGGGCAGACCTCGCAGCAGGCCGGGCCCTTGCCCTCGGGCCAGCGGTGGCGGCACAGCTCGCACTTGACGATCTTGGGGGTGGTCGTGTCCCACTCGAAGCGCGGCACGTCGAAGGCGCAGGCCACCTGGCAGTAGCGGCAGCCCATGCAGCGCTCCGGCTCGTAGGCCACCACGCCGCGCTCGGACTTGTGCAGCGCCTGCACCATGCACACCGACACGCAGGCCGGCTCGATGCAGTGCATGCACTGGGCCTTGTAGAAGACCCGACCGTCCTCGCTGGCGCCGGCCTTGATCACGGTCTTGGTCTTGGCCGAGAGGTCGGTCGGTCGGTCGTGCAGGGCGCGCTCGGCGCCGCCGTCGGCGGGCAGCTCGTTCGAGCGCTTGCAGGCCGACATGCAGGCCATGCAGCCGACGCAGCGCGTGCTGTCGTACAGCATGCCGGAGTCGTCGGGCTGCGGCGGTCGGCTGCGGGCCGGCTTGGCCTGGGCGCGCGGG
>CAZXTO010000215.1:0-6212 GCA_964643675.1 uncultured Planctomycetales bacterium | reverse complement strand
CTCGGTGGCCGGCCTGAGCGAGAACGCCAAGGAGATCGAGCGCAGCAGCGGCGCCGTGCTGTCCGGCTACACCCGCCTCCCCGAGGTCCCGGGCTACCACGGCGGCACCGTCCAGACCTCCCCCAACTTCTCCTGGGTGCGCGCCTGGTTCGAGGAGCGCGCCCTCTCCTGGGGCGGCGACGTCACCCTCATCAACAGCACCGAGGGCGGCGCCTTCATCGGCGGCATGGAGCACATCCCCCTCGCCGACGCCATCGACCGCTGCCCCGGCCAGCCCCTGGACGCGGGCGCGGTGTTCGACGACATCATCGCCGGCATCGACTTCGCCGCCCGCGGCCGCACCCTGCTGGCCCACGTCGAGGACCTTCAGCGCGTCATGACCCGCTGCAACCAGCTCGCCCGCCAGTGCCTCAAGCTGACCAGGGCCAAACCCACCGAGAAGAACCTCCGCAAGCTCCAGCGCGCCGAGGCCGACGAAGCCGAACAGCAGCAGCAACTTCAGGGCGACGGCGCCGTTCTGCGCCACCACCCCGGTGCCCACCCGCAGGCCGTGCAGCAGGCAAGCCAGCACGACCGCCGCGGTGCCGATCCAGCGCGCGTCGACCTCCTCCCCCACCAGCGGAGCCAGGTAGGCCTGCAAGCCGAGCGCCGCGGCCGCGGTCGGCGCCGTGAAGCCGGCCAGCAGCGACACCCACCCCGCCAGGAAGCCCGCCAGCGGGTGCACGGTCTCGCGCAGGAGGTGGTATTCGCCGCCGCTCTCGGGGAAGCGCCGCCCGAGCGCGCCGTAGCAGAGGGCGCCGCACAGGGCCATCAGCCCGCCCACCACCCAGGCCGCCAGCACCCGGCCGGGCGTGCCGAGATCGGCCAGGGCGAAGCCCGAGGTGGTGAAGACCCCGGCGCCGATCATGCTCGCGACCACCACCGCCGCGGCGGAGCCGAGCCCGAGCCGGCGCCGCTCGCTCACCGCCTGCGCGCCCCGGGTTCGCCCGCTCGGGGGGCGCGGCTCACGGACGCTCGAAGAAGATCAGGTAGTTGCGGTCCAGCTTCTCCACCTCGCGCTCGCCGGTGTAGCGGAAGCCGGCGGCGGTCATCTCCTCGATCACGTCCTGCTTGCTGCAGCGCACGTGGTTCATCACCCACTCGTCTTCGGGGTCGCGGATGAAGTCGACGATCGCCACCCGGCCGCCCGGCCGCAGCGCCCGGCGCAGGCTGGCCATGGTGTGGCGCGGGTACTCGAAGTGGTGGTAGGTGTCGCAGATGAAGACCAGGTCGACGCTGGCCTCCGGCAGCTCGGCCGACTTCTCGGTGCACAGCACGGTCTCGGCCTGGCGCCAGCCGGCCTCGGCGATGCGCGCGTTCATGTGGGCGATCATGCCGGGCGAGATGTCCACCGCGTAGACCCGCCCATCGACCCCGGTGCCCTCGACGAAGGGGCGCAGGAACAGGCCGGTGCCGGCGCCGACGTCGGCGACCTCGGTGCCCGGCTCGATCTCCAGCGCGGCGACGATGCCGTCGAGCGCCTTGGCGATGTCGCGCTTCTCGTCGTTCTCGAAGCGGGCCACCCACTGCTCGATGTCGGCGTCCTCGGCCAGGAAGTTGTCGTTGATGCCCTCCTTGACGCTGGCCTCGTCGACGGGCGGCGCGTACGGGTCGGCGGCGCAGGCCGCGAACAGGGGCAGGAGGACCAGCGGGACCAGGCGGAGCGGAGCAGGCATGCTCAGATTGTGCGGCCGCGCCGGCCGCGCGCCAGCGCTTCCGGTTTCGGCGCCGGCCGCCTCACAGCAGCTCGTCCAGGGCCCGCACCACCGCCGCCCCGGCCGAGCGGATCCGCGCGACGCCGCGGTTCTGGCCGAAGGGCGCGGCGATCGGTTCCAGGGTGAGCCCGAGGCCGTCGAGGGTGCCGGCGCCGACGCCGATCCCGCGCGGACCGCCCCAGTCCATCGCCGTCGTCGAGCCCGACCCCGCCTGCGGCGCGGGCCAGGAGTAGACGGTGTCACCCGGGAAGGCGGCCTCATCGTGGGCGCGGACCCGCTGCGCCAGGAACAGGGCGTCGGCGGCGTCGCCTTGGTACCACCAGTACCAGCCCAGGCCCTGGCTCCCCTTCGGATGCGAGTGCAGGTCGATCATCACCGCGGCCGACCCGCCGGTGCGACGCAGGACGTCGGCGCGCAGGGCGTCGACCTCCAGGCTGGCGGAGGGTGCGCCGCCGAAGGGCGCGGCGGCGTGGAACCAGTCGCGGTTGAAGTCCACCCAGGACAGCCCGCTGCGGTCGCGCCCTTCGCGGGTCCAGCCGTTGGCGGCGGCGTCGGGATTCGCCATCGGGTAGACGTGCACCACCGCCTTGCGGCGCAGCGAGACCGCCGCCGGATCGTCACCGAGCAGCAGCTCGACCATGCCCTCGAGGGCCCAATTGCCGAGGCTCTCACACCCGTGCTGACGCGCCACCAGGACCACGTGGACCTTGTCGGCGGCCGGCACCGCCGGATCGGTCAGGCTGAAGGCCGGCAGGCCGCGGCCTTCGAAGCTGGCGCCGATCCAGCGCGGCTGCTGCAGGTAGGGGCTCCCGAGCAGCGCCGGTCGCCGGGCGAGCTGCGCGATCCGGGAAGGCGGATAGGGCTGCCAATAGGCGATCTCGACCACGTCGACCGGGAAGGGCGCGGTGTTCCAGAAGGAGTACCAGCCGTTGCCGGGCTTGTCGCCGGCGTCGAAGAAGCGCCACTCCGGCTGCCCCTCCGGCCGCCAGACCATGCGGTGGTAGTCCCGATAGACGTCGTCGCTCGCGGCGGTGTTGGTCCGGAAGACCGGAGTCTCGCCGAGCGCGCCGGTGGCGCGGAAGTGCAGCCACTGCCAGGCGCCGGGCGGGTTGTTGGTGTTGACGGAGTAGACGCCGTTCGAGACCGACCAGCCGTCCAGGTTGCCGCCCTCGAGCGCAGCGTCCAGCTGCAGGCCCTGCGCCGCGGCGGCGCCGGACGACGCCGCCCAGGCCAGGAGGACCGCGACGAAGGAGAGGCGGATCACCGTTCCAGCATAGACCGGAATCGGAATCTGCCCACCGGCCCCGCGGCGGTCCTAGACTCCGCGCATGCCCCAATCCTGGACCAGAATCGCCCTCTCGCTGCTCGCCGCGACCGCGATGGCCGCCTCCTTGCACGGCCAGTGAAGCGGATGAAAGAACCCCAGCCTGCCGGTCGGCAGGGAAGCCTTGAGCGCGGGCCAACCGGTCGACTCGACCTGGTCCTTCCGCCTGTCCCAGACCATCGCCTCCAGCGACGGGGTGCAACGCGGCTCCACCGAGGTGCCGAACGCCGCGAACGCCGAGACCAGCTTCCGCGAGACCGCGCTCGCCGTCCGCCACCGGCTGGATTCGGGCTTCGAGTTCGGCGCGCGGATCCCGTGGGTGGACATCCACGCCGAGCAGAAGGGCCAAGCGGACGAGAACCTGGACGGCCTCGGGGACGTGGCCCTGTTCGTCGAGAAGGAGGTCGGCGCCGGCTTCCGCGGCCTGCTGGGTTTGAAGCTCCCGACCGGCGAGGAGAAGAAGAGCCCGCGGCCGGGCGTGATCCCGCCCTCGTTGCTGCAGGTCGGCACCGGCACCTTCGATCCCTTCCTCGGCCTGGGCTGGCGCGGCGGCGACGGCGAGTTGCTGTGGTCTGCCAACGGCGTCTGGCAGCTGCCGCTCGGCGAGAGCGACGCCGAGCTGGCGCCGGGTCAGGTGCTGCACCTTTCCTTCGCGGCCGGCCACGCGATCAGCGACGACTTCACCCTCAGCCTCGGCCTCGAGGCGCTGTTCCGCGACCGCGACGAGCTCATGGGCGCGGAGCTGGCCGGCACCGGTTCCTCGATCTGGTCGGTGACCCCGGGGCTGAATTGGGCGCTGAGCGAGAGCACGAGCCTCGACCTGCTGGCGCGGCTCCCCATCGACACCCAGGTGAACCGCACCCAGGTGGTGCCTGGCGCGCTGGTCCTGTTCGGCCTCAGCTACCGCTTCTGAACCTCGCGATGGATCTCGACCTCTACCAGATCGACGCCTTCGCCCGCGCTCCGCTCGGCGGCAACCCGGCCGCCGTGGTGCCGCTCGAGGACTGGCTGCCGGACGCCACCCTGCTGGCGATCGCGGCGGAGAACAACCTGGCCGAGACCGCCTTCTTCGTGCCCGCCGATGGCGAGGACGCCGACTTCCACCTGCGCTGGTTCACCCCCGCCGTGGAGGTGGCGCTGTGCGGCCACGCGACCTTGGCTTCGGCGGCGGTGCTCTTCCACCAGCTCGGCTGGGAGGCCGAGGCGCTGCGCTTCCAGAGCAAGAGCGGCATCCTGAGCGTGCGGCGCGACGGCGAGCTGCTCGAGCTGGATTTTCCGGCGCGGCCCGGCAGCCCGGTGGCCATGGACGGCACCGACCCGGCCAAGGTGGGCCTGGCGATCGGGGTCGCGCCCCTGGAACTGCTCGAGGCCGACGAGGACTGGCTGGCGGTGCTGCCCGACGAGGCCTCGGTGCGCGCGGTGCAGCCGGACTTCCCCACCATCGCCGCGCTGCCGGCGCGCGGCCTCATCGTGACCGCCCCCGGCGAGGCGGCGGAGGTCGACTTCGTGTCCCGCTTCTTCGCCCCTGCGGTCGGGGTGCCCGAGGACCCGGCCACCGGCTCGGCCCACACCACCTTGGCCCCCTACTGGGCCGAACGGCTCGGCCGCAGCGAGCTGCGCGCGCGGCAGCTCTCGCCGCGGCTCGGGGAGCTGCGTTGTCGCCACGACGCCGAAGCCGGACGAGTGGCCATCGCCGGCCGCACCTTCCCGTACCTGGTAGGCCGGATCACGATCCCCGACCCCGAATCCCCCTGATGAGCCACCCCCGCCACCCGATCGACCCGACCTGCCCCGCCTCCCGCCTCAGCCGAAGGGAGCTGCTGGCTCTCTCGGCCGGCGCCGCTGCCCTGGGGGTAGCGGGACGCGCCGAAGCCACCGGCGGCGCCGAGGCCGAGGACCAGCTGGCGCGCGACCTGGAGCGCTTCGCTCACCTGACGGATCAATCCGGCAGCGTGGAGCCGATCCGGCCCGAGGAGCGGGCGGCCCGGCGCCAACGCCTGGGCGGCATCCTGCGGGCGCAGGGCTGGGACGCGCTCCTGATGGAGGCCGGGGCGACGATGAGCTACCTCAGCGACGTCCGCTGGGGGCACTCGGAGCGGCTGTTCAGCCTGGTGGTGATGGCCGACGGCTCGCACTTCTGGCTGTGTCCGGGCTTCGAAGCCGAGAAGGCCAAGCTGCGCATCCAGGCAGAGGGCGGGCCGGGCGGCGAGATCGTCACCTGGGAGGAGCACGAGTACCCCTTCGCGCCGCTGGCGGCCGCCTTGAAGGAGCGCGGCGCCGAGCGGCTGGCGATCGAACCGGCGCTGCGGCACCGCTTCGCCCACGGCATGGCGCAGGAGCTCGGGGCCGCGCGCTGCGGCATCGGGCTCGAGGTGGTGGTCGAGCTGCGCGGGCGCAAGGACGCCCATGAGCTGGCGCTGCTGCGGCGCGCCAACGAGCTGACCCAGCAGGCGATCGCCTCGGTCGCGGAGCAGCTGGAGGAGGGCATGACCTCGCGCGATCTGTCGCGGCTGATGTCGGCCGCCCACCGCAAGCTGGGCATGGGCAGCGGCTGGGCGCTGGCGCTGATCGGGCCGGCGGCGGCCTACCCGCACGGCGACAACTCCGCGCTGCCGCTGAAGCGCGGCGACGTGGTGCTGATCGACACCGGCGGCAGCCTGCACGGCTACCAGAGCGACAACACCCGCAGCTGGGTCTACGGCGCCGAGCCCTCGGCCAAGGTGCGCGAGGTCTGGGAGCTGGTGCGGGAGGCGCAGCGGGCCGCTTACGAGGCGATCGAGCCCGGAGTCGAGTGCCGCGAGATCGACCGCGTGGCGCGCCGGGTGATCGAGAAGGGCGGCTACGGCGGCGGCTACGAGACCTTCACCCACCGCCTCGGCCACGGCATCGGCATGCAGGGTCACGAGGACCCCTACTTCGACGGCGGCAGCCGGGTGGTGCTGCGGGAAGGCATGACCCTGTCGAACGAACCCGGCATCTACCTCTACGGCGAGTTCGGCGTCCGCATCGAGGACATCATCGCCGTGACCGCCGACGGCGCCACCCACTTCGGCGACTGGCAGACCGGCCCCGAGCACCCGTAATTCGGGGTCAGACATCGATTCTTTTCGCGCCAGCGCCTGCTGCGCGGCCAG
>CAZXTO010000214.1:0-6221 GCA_964643675.1 uncultured Planctomycetales bacterium | reverse complement strand
AGCAAGGCCGACAGGCTGGCGTGGTCGAGCAGCTCGGTGCGCGCCTGCTCGAGCTGATCGCCGTCCAGGGCTGCGACCTGTTGCTCGGAGCCCCAGGGCGGGGTGCCATAGGGTTCCCCGTCGCACATCGCCGCCACGAAGCGCTCGCGGGCGTAGCCGTCGCGGTCGTCCTTGAGGGAGCGGATCCGGCGACTCAGCTGGTCCCGTTCCCGGCGCAGGGTCGGCTCGGGGAAGGCGCCCTCCGGGTCCCGGTGAGGCTGTTCCAGCAGCTCGCGGCCGAGCTCGACCACGCCCTGCTCCACCCCGGATTTCGGCGGCAGGAAGCGCTCTCCGACCCAGGAGAGGTCCAGGTGGACCCGGTGGGCCTCCCCCATGCGCTCGCCGTCCATCCCCACCGAAGCGCCGTAGAGCTGCTCCTCGGCGCGGGTCAGGTGCATCTGGTTGGGCAGGCGGGCGGTGCCCTGCTCCAGCACCCGGCACAGCAGGGTGCGCGCCGGGCTGCGGCCGTCGGCCAGCGGGCGGTCGAAGCAGAGTTGGAGCAGCGCTCGCTTGAAGCGCGGCTCGGGGAGGTAGAGCAGCTCCAGGTCGGGAGCCGGTCGGAGGATCTGCGGGGGACGGTCCAGGAAGGCCATGGGGTCGACGGGCGGTGCCGCCGGCTCATCCTAGCCAAGCAGGCATCTCCGCCCCCTCTTCCTAGGGTGAGCCGGGCGCGGCATCTAGAATCCTCCGGATGCGGGCCTGGATCCTCCACCCTCACGACCCCTGCGTCGACTACGCCTCGGGCGTCGGCACGATGATCAACACCTTCATCGCCAACGCGCCGGAGGTCCTGGAGATCAAGCTGGTCGGGATCACGGTCGAGCCGGACCGACGCCCGGTCGGCCAGTGGTCGACGGTCGAGGTCGGCGGACGCGCCATCGAGCAGCTGCCGCTGCTGTCGGCGCACCCTTCGATCCGCTCCAAGGTGCCGGTCAGCTTCAGCTACACCCGCAAGCTGAAGAAGGCCCTGCGGCGGCTCGACCTGGCCGGCGGCAGCCTGCTGTTCCACCGCCTCGAGCCGGCCTGGGCCACCACCAAGCTGCCCAACCAGCAGCTGATGTTCCTCCACTACCACCCGGAGGACCAGGTGCTCGGCAAGGGCACCGAGGTCACCTGGCGGCGCTTCCCCTGGCTCTACTTCTGGCTCGAGAAGAAGCTGCTGCCGCCGATGGACCACCTGTGGTCGGAGCGCTCGGACGCCATCGAGTGGTGGAAGGAGCGCTACCCGGCGCTCCAGGGCAAGGCCGACTTCCTGCCGACCTGGGCCGACGACGCCATCTTCCACGTCTTCCCCGAGGAGCGGCGGGCCGAGCTGCGCCGCCAGCGCTGCGCCGCCGCCGGCTTCGACCCGGCCAAGCCGCTGTGCTTCTTCGCCGGCCGCTTCGAGTCGCAGAAGGACCCGATGCTGCTGATGCGGACCTGGAAGGCGCTCGAATCCACCCACCCCGAGGCCCAGCTGGCCTTGGCGGGCGAGGGCAGCTTCGGCGAGGAGATGCGCGCCTACGTCGCCGAGCAGGGCATGGCGGAGCGGATCCACTTCGCCGGCGCCCAATCGCAGCACGAGGTCGCCGAGTGGCTCAACGCCGCCGACGCCTTCACCCTCTCGAGCGCCTACGAGGGCATGCCGCTGGCGATGATCGAGGCCCTGGCCTGCGGCGCGCCGGTGGCGAGCACCAACATCGGCGAGTCGCCGCTGCTGGTGAACCGGCCCGAGCACGGCCGGCTGGTCGAGCAGCACGAAGCCGAGGTGCTGGCGCGGGCGATCGCCGAGGTGCTGGAGCAGCCGCGCGACCGCGAGGCCTGCGTCGCCAGCGCCCGGCCCTACACGCCCAAGCAGGTGCTGGCGCCGGTCTATGAGGCCATCCGAGCCAACGCGGAGGGCGGCGCGTGAAGCTGGCCCTCGTCACCTCGACCGGCGGCCACCTGCTCGAGATGGTCAACCTCAAGCCGGCCTGGGAGCAGCACGAGCGCCTCTGGATCACCTTCCCGCTCGAGGACGCCAAGACCCTGCTCCAGGAAGAGCGGGTGGTGTGGGCCCACCACCCCACCAACCGCAACCTGAAGAACCTGATCAAGAACCTGTTTCTGGCCTGGAAGGTGTTGCGCAAGGAGCGGCCGGACGTGGTCATCTCGACCGGCGCCGGGGTGGCGGTGCCCTTCCTCTGGATCGGCAAGCTGCTCGGCATGAAGACGGTCTACCTCGAGTGCATCACCCGCATCCACTCGGTGTCGATGGCCGGCAAGATGATCCTGCCGGTGGTCGACAAGTTCTACGGCCAGTGGGAGGAGATCGCCGCGCTGCACAAGAAGATCGACTACGAGGGCCGCAACGTATGATCTTCTTCACCCTCGGCACCGAGCAGTATCCCTTCCAGCGCATGGTCGACGCCGCCGACCTGGTCGCCGCGGCGCTGCCCGAGGAGGAGGTCTTCGTCCAGATCGGCAAGCACCCCGATCCGCCGCGGAAGGCCGCCTACGAGCGCTGGCTGAGCTATCCCGACTTCGCCGCCCGGGTGCGCGAGGCCCGCATCGTGGTGACCCACGCCGGCGCCGGCTCGCTGCTCTCCTGCGCCTGGATCGGCAAGGTCGCGATCACCGCGCCGCGCCTGCACCGCTTCGGCGAGCACGTCGACGACCACCAGACCGAGCTGGCGGCGCGCATGGCCGAGCTCGGCCACGCCCTGCTCGGCGAGACCGCCGAGGAAATGGCGCGACTGGTGTTGGAGTATGACGTAGAGGTGGCCAAGCTCCAAGGGTGCGGCGTCTCCCAGCCGACCCTGCCCGGAGCCCTGGCCCGCTACCTCGACTCCCTCGAACCCGCCCGCTGATGTCGCTCTCGCTGCCGCTCGCCCTGCTCCTCGCCGCTCCGCTGTCCCTGCAGGAGCCGGCCCAGGCGCCGAGCCCGGAGGAGGCCCTCGACCGGGCGATCGCCGCCCAGCTCACCGACGGCCGCGCCATCCGCGTCGAACACTTCGGCATCGAGCTGAACCTGCGCGAGCGCGGCGAGACCCCGCGCGAGGTCGACGTCACGGTGCTCTACGACTACCGCAAGGGCGGCCGGCTGCAGCTGGTGCTGGATGACTCCGAGCGCGGCGGCGTGACGGTCGAGAAGGGCTACGACGGCGAGCACTACTGGCTCCGCGAGAAGGGCCAGCCGCAGCTCTCCCTGGCCGGCCGCGAGTACGCCAAGGACCGGGAGCTGATCGACGACACCCTCGACCTGTGCGAGGAGTTGCTGCTGCTGTTCGACCTCGAGCGGCTCAAGGCGCGCGCGCGCGAGCTCTCGGTGAGCGAAGGCTCGATCGCCCGCCGCAGCGAGGCGGCCCCGCATTGGGTGCTCCAGGGGAGCATGCTGCTGCAGGACCATCCGCGCGCCTTCGCCCTGTGGCTGGACGCCACCACCTGGCTGCCCTCGCGGCTATCGGTGGAGAGCGACCCGGAGGGCCGCGCCGAGGGCGAGGCCGGAGCCGGCGACGGGGACGCCGAGCCGGCCGCGCCGGTGCTCGACCAGGAGTTCGACCTCTCGGCCTACTCCGACTTCAGCGTGCTCGGCAGTGAAGAGCTGATGCAGGGCCGGCTGCTGCCGCGCTCGGTGAAGGAGTACCGGCGAGACCAGGACGGCGGCCGGGTCCAGGTCCGCATCCTCGAGCTGCACCACGTGCAGTGGCGCAAGCCGCCGCGGATCGACCGCTACACCGAAGCTCGCGACTCAGACTGAGCGGGGCGCGAGGTCGGCGAATCACCGAGCCTGGCGCCTGCCCAGCTCAACGGCGGTAGAAGGCCCGCTCCAGGTCCTCGAGGCTGAGGAAGACCCGCACCGGCCGGCCGTGAGCGCAGGTCCGGTCCTGCGGCAGCGCCGCCCCGCGCCGCAGCAGATCGCCCAGCGCCTGCTCGTCGAGATAGTCCCCCGCCATGACCGCGCCGCGGCAGGACATCCGGTGCAGGGTCTCTTCCTGCAGCTGCTCGGGCGAGGCGTCGCGGTGCTCGGCGGCGATCTCGAGCAGGTCCTCGACCAGCGCTTCAGGGCGCAGTCGCCCCAGCCGCGCCGGGACCGCGCGCAGGGCGACGGTGGTCTCGCCGAAGGCCTCCAGCTCCACGCCGAGCCGGCGGAAGTCGTCCGCCTTGGCTAGCAGGCGCTCGAGCTCGACCCGGTCGACGTCGACCAGGGCCGGCACCAGCAGGGGTTGGCTGACGACCTGGCCCTGGCGGATCTCGCGGCGCAGCTCCTCGAGGTTGACCCGCTCGTGCAGGGCGTGCTGATCCAGGATCTCGAGCCCGCCGGCCACCTCGCGCAGCAGGAAGGTGCGGTTGACGCTGAGGAAGTTGCCGGCCGGGGCGTGCTCGGCCGGGACCAGGGGCAGCTCCGGCGCGCCCTCGGCCAGGGTGTCGGTCCCGCGGCGACCGGGCGCCAGGCGCCGCTGCCAATGTTCGCTGGGGGCCGGGAAGGGGCCGGAGGCGGGCGCGCTGCCTGGCGGCGAGGTGGCGCCATCGCCGGCCACACCGGCTGCGCCGGCGGTTTGCGTCGCCTCTCCGGCGGCGCCGATCGCGCCCAGGCTTCGGGTGGCCCAGGGCGAACGCGCCAAGCCGTTGCGCAGGCTGCGGATGATGCTGCCCATCACCAGCCGCTCGTCGCGGAAGCGCACCTCGGTCTTCTGCGGGTGGACGTTCACGTCGACCCGGTCCGGCGGCAGCGCCAACATCAGCACCAGCGCGGGCGAGTGGCCGATCGGCACGAACTCCCGCGCGCCCTCGCGCACCGCCCGCAGCAGGCGCGGATCGCGCACCCAGCGGCCGTTCAGGAACAGGTGGATCTTGCTGGCGTCGCGGCGGGCCGACTCCGGAGGACCGACCCGGGCCTCGAGCCGCAGGCCGCCCCCCTCGTGCTCGATCTCGATCATCTGGCCGGCGAGGCCCTTGCCGAGCACCGCCGCGCAGCGCTCCGGAAGGCCGTCCTCGGCGGCGATGTCGAGCAGCACCCGCCCCCCGTGCTCCAGCCGGAAGGCCACCCCGAGGTGGGCCAGCGCCAGCCGCTCGACCCAGGCCGAGCAATGGGCGAGCTCGGTCGACGGCCGCTTGAGGAACTTGCGCCGCGCCGGCAGCTCGAGGAACAGGTCCTCGACCACGATCCGGGTGCCGCGCGGGCCGGCCGCGGCCCGGACCGGCTCGCGCCGGCCGAAGCGCACCTGGAGGGTGCTGGCGCTGGCCGCGTCGGCGGGGCGGGAGGTCAGCTCCAGCCGGCTGACGGCGGCGATCGAGGCCAGGGCCTCGCCACGGAAGCCGAGGGTGCCGACCGCCTCCAGATCGGCCGAGCGTCGCAGCTTGGAGGTGGCGTGGGAGCTGAGCGCCAGCTCCAGCTCGGCCTCGGGGATGCCGCAGCCGTCATCGCGGACCTCGATGCGGCGCACGCCGCCTTCCTCCAGCACCACCTCGATGCGGCCGGCGCCGGCGTCGAGGGCGTTCTCGACCAGCTCCTTGACCACCGACGCGGGGCGCTCGACCACCTCGCCGGCCGCGATCTGGTCGATGACCACCGGGTCGAGCAGGCGGATGCGGTTCATCGCCGCCTCCGGCTGCGGTGAGCCTGGAAGGCGAGCTCCTCCAGCGCGTGCACGGCGTCGCGTTGGCCCTGGACCTTGATGCGCTGCTCGGCGCGGCGGATGCCCCCCAGCACGGTGCGCAGCTGACGGGCGTCGGCGCTGCGCAGGCGCTGCTCCATGCGCTTGGCGACCGGCCCGGCGGAGGCCACCCCGGCCTGCTTGAGGGCTTCGGACAGGGGCTTGCCCTCGTCCATCGCCTGCCGCACGCCGTCGGTGCGCCGCCGCTCCCCCGCCAGCACGGAGAGCAGCATCGAGAAGCTCTCCTGCGGACCGAGCCGCTTGCCGCTCCAGGTGTGGAGGCCGCGCGCGCGCACCTTCTCGAGCAAGCGCAGGGCGGCGCTGCCGTCGCCCTCGAGCACGGCGGTGGCGAATTCGAAGGCGCTGCCCTCGGCGCTGTGGGCGACCGTCTGGCGCACCGTCTCTTCGTCGATCGGATCACAGCCGAGCAGCTCGAAGTGGTCGAGGGCCTGGACCAGGTCGGCGGGGCGAGCCCCGGCGATGCCGACCAGGGTGCCGGCGGCGCCGGCCCGGATGGCGATGCCGCGGCCGCGCGCCTCGGCGGCGACGAACTGGGCCGCCTCGGAG
>CAZXTO010000213.1:0-6232 GCA_964643675.1 uncultured Planctomycetales bacterium | reverse complement strand
GGCCGCGGCGAGGGTCGCTCCAGGCCCAGGGCGGGCGCCGGCGCCGCCTCCTCCTCCGCCGCCGGGAACACCGGCAGCCACCGCGAAGCCAGGCCGAACAGGGCCACGCCCAAGGCCACCAGGGCGGCGGTGACCGTGACCTCCATCCAGGACGGGAAGTAGGACACGCCGGTCCACGCGGCCATCCCGGTGACCGCCACGTTGAGGCGGTGCACGATGAAGCCCATCACCGTCAGGGTGGCGGCGAAGAACAAGCCGCTCTCGGAGTAGCGCACCCGTCGCGACGCCAGCAACACCATCGGCAAGGCCGAACCGAGGCCGATCTCGCCCCAGAACAGGACCGCCTCGGGGGTGGCTTCGAAGGCGTAGCCGAAGGCACCGCGGTAGAGCAGGTCGTTGGCGCGCATCACCAGGTAGACCGCCTGCACCACCACCACGATGCGCGCCAGGCCGCGCACCAGGTCGGACTCGAGGCGGCGGCCGAAGGCGCGGCTGCTCATGCAGGACTCGAACAAGGTCATCGCCAGTCCGGCCGCGACCGCCGACACCAGGAACAGAGCCGGCAGCATGCTGCTGTACCAGAGCGGGTGCAGCTTGTCGGGGGCGATCACGTAGAGGCTGCCGAGCGAGGACTGATGGGTCACCGACAGCAGCACGCCCAGGATCACCAGCGGGGTCATCAACCGCCGGACCGTCTTCAGCGCCCGGTGCCAACCCAGCTTCTCGAACAGCAGCGGGCTGAACTCGGCCGCCAGCACGACGGCGTAGAGCGCCTCGCACCAGCCAATCAGGAACATCACCGAGCGCGGGTTCCAGAACACCAGCGGGTGCCAGATGCGGAGCGGCCGACCGAGGTCGAACAACACCGCCAGGATCACCAGCAGGTAGCCGAGGAAGGCGGTCAGCAGCGCCGGCCGCGCGATGGCGGCGTAGCGCTCGATGCGGAACACGTGCACGGTGGCGGCGAGGATGAAGCCGCCGGCGGCCAGGCCGACGCCGACCAGGACGTCGAAGCCGATCCAGAGGCCCCACGGGTAGTCGTCCGAGAGGTTGGTGGCGGCGCCGAGCCCTTGGGCGAAGCGCACCACCGCGGCGTAGGAGCCGGCGAGCAGCAGCGCGCCGAGGATCAGCTTCCAGACCGTCAGGCGGCCGAACAGGGAGCGCGAGCTCATGACCGATCCTCCTCCGACCCTTCCTCGGCGCCGGGTCCGACCAAGGGCGGGTGGCGGCGCAAGGCCTGCTCCATCGGCAGCTCGCCGCGGCGGACCTGCTCCATGGTTTCGCGGCGCCCGGTCAGCCACCAGATCCCGGCCAGCACCGCGCCGCCGACGGTGAGCGCGGCCGGCAGCTTGTCGAGGATCGCCCAGGTCATGCCGGGGTAGCGCATGTCCTCCCGCACCTGCGGGAAGCCGAGCGCGGCGAAGGGCACCGGCGAGAGGTAGAGCACCGAGGTGCCGCCGGCCTCGCGCAGGCCGTAGACGTGATCGACGTAGGCCAGCGGGTGCTTGCGGATCCGCTCGCGGGCCTCGGCGATCAGTTCGTGCCGCTGGCCGAAGCGCAGCGCCCCCGCCGGGCAGACGCTGGCGCAGGCCGGCTCGTCGCCGTTCAGGATGCGCTTCTCCCAGCACATGACGCACTTCCGCACCCGCGGCTCGGTGCTGTCCCACTCGTAGCGCGGCACGCCGAAGGGGCAGGCGATCATGCAGTACCGGCAGCCCATGCACAGTCGCTCCTCGTAGACCACCGGTCCGAGCTCGGAGCGGTGCAGCGCGCCGACCGGGCACACCGAGGCGCAGGCGGGGTCGACGCAGTGCATGCACTGGCGCTTGACCTTCAGGCCCTCGCGCTCGTCGAGGAAGGTCCAGCGCTCGGCGCTGAGGCGGTCGGCGGGGGCGTCGGCCGGCAACTCGTTGATCTCGCAGCAGGCGAGCACGCAGCTGCCGCAGCCGGCGCAGCGATTCAGGTCCACCAAGAGCGAGGCTTGCATGGTCGGAGCCTCAACCGGCGGCGTAGAAACGATCGACCAGACGCTTCCAGTCGCGGGCCGGGAGCTGCTTGGCGAGGCCGAGCGGGATCATGGCCGGGCTCGTCTCCGCCGTCGGGGCGCCGCCGCTCGAGGTGGCTCCGGCCGCGCCGGGACGGAAGGTGGCGGCCACGCGTCCGCCCTGACCGAGGCCGGTGGCGAAGTCGCGGATCCGAGCCACCTCGCTGCCCATCCAGGCGGCGGCCTCCTCGGCCACCTTCATGCCGCGCAGGGCTTCGGCCAGGCTGCGGGCGTGCAGGCGGTAGAGCCAGCCCTCCTCGAAGGGATCGCGGGCCAGCCGCTGCGGGTCGGCGCCGACCAGGGTGTTGACCTCGTCGATCACGCCTTCGATGGGCGCGCGCAGCACGATCGAGCGTTCGCCGAAGTGCAGCGTGGCCAGCGGATCGCCGGGGTGCACGACGCTGCCGGCGGGCAGCAGCTCGAGCCGGTCCACCCCGCCGAGCAGGGCGAGCGCGAGCCGGTCGGTGCCGAGGCGGACCGAACCCGACTGCTCCACCTGCAGCCAGTCATGCCCCGGCGCCAGGAACAAGCCGGCCGGGAGCTGGCCCAAGGCGCCGACGTTCGGTTCGGCGGGGTGCGCCCGCGGGATCCCAGGCGGCGCAAGAGCCGGCGCCGGCGAGGTCGCGGAGGCGGGAGCGGGGCTGGCCTCGGTGATCGGCCCAGTCGCCGCGGTGGCGCCCGCGGCAGCCAGCCGGAGCTCGGCGGCTTCTCGCCGCTGGTCCGCGCGTTGGACCAGATAGTCGATGGTCAGGGCTGCCACGAAAGTCAGAAGCACGAGAAGCACGAACATCTTGTTTCCTCCCGACGGGGTGGCGGAGCCGTCACCACGAGGGATGCAAGGGGCGTGCCGAGGCGGCGGATTTCCGCGTGCTCCGCCCGGTTAGGCGGCTGAACCGGCCTTCCCGCGGCCGTTTCGAGCCCGCTGGGGCGATTCAGCCTCGCCGGATTTCTTGGAGGGGGGGCCGGGGCAGAGGCCGCGCCAGCTCCTTCCTGGCGGGGTCCGCCTCAGCCCTGTGGGGGATCGCCACAACACCAGGGAACGGGCGGGGATCCGGCGCCAGAAAAAGGTGCAGCCGCGAAGGCCCCTCAACCCTCGCGGCCGCGAAAACCATTGTCGCGGATCTGGCCGAGAACGGCGCAGACTCGGGGGTTCTCCCTCAAGAACTCCCCGATGGAACGATTGTTCCACCAACAATTGTCAGACAGGATACCTCGGGATTCCACCCCGATTACGCTCAATTTTGACTGACCGTTTTTCTCAAGAGCCGCACCATTTCCGCCAGCTCATCCTCCTCGAGATTGGCGAATTGCCTGGAGTGGACCTGGGCGATCGGCTGGTAAAGGGCCTCACACATCGCCAACCCTTTTTCTTCAATGCTGGCCAAGACGATGCGTCGATCCTGGCTGCTGCGGGTCCTTCGAATGAGCCCGTTGCGGGCCATGCGATCGAGCAGCCGGGTGACGTCGGGCACCCGATTGAGGAGCTCGGCAGCGATCTCGCCGCAGGGCAGACCCTCGGGCCCGGCCTTGGCCAGGATCCGCAGGACGTTGAATTGGGTGGGGGTCAGGCCCTGGCTCCGGAAGAGGGCGCGGAAGTCCTCCACCACATGCTCGTGGGCTTCGACCAGACCGAGATAGGCCGTGCGGGAAAGAGATGCCGGGATGTCCTGGGCCACTGAGGCATAATAACTAACTTGACAATATTCGTTGCTACAGATATTGTTCCCGCGATGGAATCCGCTTCCCGCCAACCCACCGCCCCCGTTCACCCGCTCTTCGTCCAGCGCTGGTCGCCGCGCGCCTTCGCCGCCGACCCGATCCCGGCCGACCAGCTCGACGCCCTCTTCGAAGCGGCCCGCTGGTCGCCGTCCTGCTTCAACGCCCAGCCCTGGCGCTTCGTCTACGCGCAGGAGGGGCCCGCGCGCGAGCGCATCCTCGGGCTGCTGGCCGAAGCCAACCGCGGCTGGGCCCAGGCCGCGCCCGTGGTCGGAGTGCTGTTCGCCCGGCGGCGCTTCGCCCACAACGACCAGCCCAATCGTTGGGCCGGCTTCGACGCCGGCGCGGCGGCTCTCGCGCTCAGCCTGCAGGCGCAGGAGCTGGGCCTGTCGGTCCACCTGATGGGCGGCTTCGACGCCGAAGGAGCCGGCGAAGCCCTCGAGCTCCCGGCAGCCGACTACGAAGCCATGGCCGCCTTCGTGATCGGCAAGCGCGGCGAGGCCGAGGCCCTGCCGGCCGAGCTGGCCGAACGAGAGGGTCCGAGCGACCGCATGCCGCGGGCCGAGATGGCCTGGGAGCTGGCTTGATCCAGGTCCGGCGAAGCGCCGACCGCGGCCAGGCCGACCACGGCTGGCTCCGGGCCCGCCACAGCTTCAGCTTCGCGGAGTACGTCGACCCCGCGCACATGGGCTTCCGCGACCTGCGGGTCCTGAACGAGGACTGGGTGGCGCCGGGGCAGGGCTTCCCCACCCACCCCCACCGGGACATGGAGATCCTGACCTACGTCCTGGAGGGAGCGGTCGAACACCGCGACGACATGGGCAACCGCCACCTGGTGCCGGCCGGCAGCGTGCAACGCATGAGCGCCGGCCGCGGAGTCCGGCACAGCGAGGCCAACCCCTCGTCGACCGAGCCGCTGCGCCTGTTCCAGATCTGGCTGCAGCCGCGGGAGCGCGGATTGGAGCCGGGTTATGAGCAGGCGGAGCTGGCGAGGATGAGCGGCGTCGGCGCGCTCCGGCTGGTGGCGAGTCCGAACGGCACGGGTGGTTCCCTGCGTTGGAACCAGGATGCCCGACTGTGGGCGGGAGAGCTGGCCGCGGGAGCCGAGCACCGCCACGAGCTGGCGCCGGGCCGCGGCGCCTGGGTGCAGGTCGCCAGCGGTCAGGTCGAATTGAACGGTCATTTGCTCGAAGCCGGCGACGGCGCGGGCGTGGAGCGAGCCGCGGAACTGGCCCTGATCGCCCGAGAATCGGCCGAACTGCTGCTTTTCGACCTGCCTTGAGGCCGGGCCCGCCGTAGGCCGCGGGCCCCCCTCCGCCGGAGACCTGCATGTACCATGCGGGTTCGCCCGGCCAACGACTGGCCCAAGGGCCCTGAAACAACCGAGAAATGAACAACATTCTGCTGACTGCGGGCCTCGCGCTGGCCTGCGCCGCCGCCGCGCCCGCCCAGGACGATCACAGCGACTGGTTCGCCGATTTCGACCGGGCCGTCGCGGTCGCCAAGGAACAGGGCAAGGACCTGTTCGTCGACTTCACCGGCTCCGACTGGTGCGGCTGGTGCATCCGGCTGGACGATGAGGTCTTCTCCCACGAGGAGTTCCTGACCCCGGTCAAGGAGAAGTTCGTGCTCGTCGCGCTCGACTTCCCGAACGGCGAAGAGGCCAAGGCCAAGGTGCCGAACCCGGCGCGGAATGAGGAGCTGCAGGAGAAGTACGGCATCCAGGGCTTCCCGACCTGCCTGCTGATGACCGCCGACGGCGTGGTCTTCGGCCGCATGGGCTACCAGGAAGGCGGCCCGGCGAAGTACGTCGAGGACATGAAGACCATGACGGTCGAGGGCAAGAAGCTGCTCGCCGACCTGAAGGCGCTGAAGAAGGCCTACAAGGAGGCCGAGGACAAGAAGCCGGTGATCGAGAAGGCCATCACCATGCTCGAAGGCATGGACGCCGACAGCACCGGCGTGAGCATCGTCGCCGACATGGTCATGCAGGCCTTGAAGATGGACCCCGAGAACAAGGCCGGCATGAAGCTGAAGGCGGTCAAGGCGCTGCTCGCTTCCGGGCAGGCCAACGACGAGATCTTCGGCCTGGCGCGCAAGATGGACCCCAAGAACGAGAAGGGTCTGCTGGAGAAGGTCGTCCAGGCCAAGTTCAGCGTGGTGCGCGACGAGGCCTCGGCGAAGGCGGCGATCGATGAGATCGAGGCCCTGGTCAAGCTCGGCAAGTTCCACGACGCCGCCGAGGTCAAGAGCATGGCCACCATGGCCGCGATCTGGTGCGACGGCCCGCTCGAGGACAAGGAGCGCGCGGTCGCCCTGGCCACTCAGGCCAAGGCCATCGAAGCCGAGCTGGACCCCCGCATGCAGGAGATGCTCGACAAGATCCTGGGCTGATCCAAGAGGTGTCAGGCTCATTCGTAAGATTTTGTGGATAACTCAAGAGGGCCGGGCATCGCGCGCAAAGCGCGCGAT
>CAZXTO010000212.1:0-6241 GCA_964643675.1 uncultured Planctomycetales bacterium | reverse complement strand
CTGGAAGGTGCTGCCCTGGCCGAGCCGGGACTCCAGCGACAGACCGCCGCCGAGCAGGGTCACGATGCCGTAGACGGTGGCCAGGCCGAGGCCGGTTCCCTTGCCCGGGTGCTTGGTCGTGAAGAAGGGTTCGAAGACCTTCTCCTGGTCCTCGGGCGGGATGCCCTCGCCCTCGTCCTTCACCTCGAGCAGCAGGTAGCGCCCGGCCTGGAGCTCCGGGTGCACGCCGGCCGGGCTGTTGCCGACCTGGCGCTCGTGCGCGGCGATGCGCAGCAATCCACCCTTGGGCATCGCGTCGCGGCCGTTGACGGCCAGGTTGACGAGCACCTGCTCCACCTGGCCCTCGCCCGCCCGGACCCAAGGCAGCTCGGGGTCGAGCTCGTAGCGCACCTCGATGTGCTCGCCGAGCAGGCGGTCGAGCAGGGCGCGGGCGTCCTGCAGCACGTTGGCGGCGTTGCGCGGTTCGGGTTGGGTGGTGTCGCGGCGACCGAAGGCCAGCAGCTTGCGGGTCAGGCTGGCGGCCTGGCTGGCGGCGCGGTTGATCTGGTCCAGGCTCTCGCCGAGGAAGCCGTGGTCGCCGCCGAGCTCCTCCAGCCGCGGCCGCGCCAGCTCGGCGTAGCCGAGGATCACGGTCAGCAGGTTGTCGAAGTCGTGGGCGATGCCGCCGGAGAGCTGGCCGAGGGCCTCCATCTTGCGGCTGAGGTGCAGCTGGCGCTCGATGTGGCGGCGCTCCTCCTCCCGCCGCAGCTCCTCGGTCATCTCCCGCGCGACCACCACCAGGCCGCGGCGGCTGCCGTCGGGTTCGAACAGCGGCAGCTTGGTGATCTGGAAGCTGCGGCGGAAGCCCTCCCGGTCGACCACCTCCTCGAAGCAGACGAGGCGCTCGCGGCGCTGCCAGGCCTCCTCGTCCGATTGGATGCAGGTGTCGAAGGAGGGCGCCACCTCCGGGTCCAGGGCCGCCAGCTCGCGGTCGGTGCGGCCCTTCCACTCGCGGTCCTCGAGCTGGAACAACTCCACGGCGAAGCCGTTGGCGACCTGCCAGCGGCCGAGCCCGTCCTTGTAGGTCACGGCGACGGGCAACGACTCGATCAGGTTGTCGAGCAGGGTCTTGCCCTCGGCGAGCTGGAGCTGGGTGCGGCGCCGCTGGTCGACGTCGAGCAGCAGGCCGTGCCAGCAGACCGAGCCGTCGCTGCTCCCGACCGGGTGGCCGACCGAGCGCACCCAGCGCCAGCTGCCGTCGCGAGAGCGCATCCGGAATTCCCGGTCGACCGGCTGGATCGAGAGCGGGTCGAGCAGCACGCCGCCCTCGAGCTGGGCGAGGTCCTCGGGGTGGATGCGGGCCAGCAGCTCGGAGGGGTGGTTGACCAGGTAGTCGGCGGTCTCCGGATCGACCATGTCGAGGCCGCCGCGGCTGTAGTGGAGCAGCTCGCGGGTGCCGTCGCGGCGCGCCAGGATCGAATAGACCAGCCCCGGCAGGTTCTCGGTCAAGGTCTCGAGCCGCTCCTTGCTGCGCGCCAGCTCCTGGTGGACGCGGATCCGCTCCAGCTCGGCGGCGCTGCGGTTGGCGTAGAGCAGCAGGGTGGCGCGGGCGGTGTCGAGGTCCTCGATCGGCTGGTCGTGCAGCACCGCCAGGTGGCCGATGCGCTCGCCCTCGGCGCTCTCGAGGGCGATGCCGACGTAGGAGTCGGTCTCCAGCCTGGCCAGCATCGGGTCCTCGGGGAAGGCACCGCGGAGGCCGCGCGGACACTCGAAGCAGCCGTGCTGGTAGACCGATTCGCTGGGTGTGCCGGCGATCGGATACTCGAGGTTGGCGGCCAGCGCGCCGTCGGCCCAGACCGCCAGGCTGCGCAAGCTGCAGGCGCTGGGGGAGTCGCGTTGCACGACCAGCGCGTAGCGGACCTTGAGGTGGTCCGCCAGGGTGCGGACCAGGGCAGTGAAGAACTCCGGCCCCGCCAGATCCGCCATCAGCCGTCCGGCGCGCGGGCTCGGGCGAGGCGGGGGAGAGGCGGCCGAGCCGGTGGGGGATGAGGCGGGCTCGTGCATGGGGAGGCAGCTTCCACGATAGCCCCCCTCGTCGGCGATCGAAGAGGGAAAGCGCGCGGCTGCTAGGATTTGCCGCGACCATGGCCAAGATCCTCTGGAACCCCGGCGAGGAGCGCGTCGAACGTTCGCGCCTGCACGACTTCCTGCGGCGGCTGCCCGAGCTCGGCGGCCCGGTGTTGGCGGACTACGAAGCCCTGCGGGTGTGGTCGGTGGAGCATCGCGAGGCCTTCTGGTCGGCGTGGTGGGAGGACGCCGGCGTGGTCGGCGAGAAGGGCGCGGTGGTGGTCGAGGACGGCGAGGCCATGCCCGGCGCGCGCTGGTTCCCGCAGGCGGAATTGAACTTCGCCGAGAACCTGCTGCAGCGCGAGGACGACGCGCCGGCGCTGCTGTTCCGCGGCGAGGACGGCGGCCGGCGGGAGCTCAGCTACGCCGAATTGCGCCAGCAGGTGGCGCGGTTGCAGGGGCGGATGCGGGAGTGGGGGATCGGCCCTGGCGACCGGGTCGCGGCCTTCCTGCCCAACCTGCCCGAGGCGGTGGTCGGCATGCTGGCCGCCTCCAGCCTGGGCGCGGCCTGGTCCTCCTGCTCGCCCGACTTCGGCGTCAACGGGGTGCTGGACCGCTTCGGCCAGATCGAGCCCAAGCTGCTGATCGCCTGCGACGGCTACTTCTACAAGGGCAAGGCGATCGACGTGCGCGCCAAGCTGGACGAGATCCGCGCCGGCCTGCCGAGCCTGGAGCAGACCCTGCTGGTGCCCTTCGCCGACCCCGAGGCGGAGCTGGAGGCCGCCCAGTCCTGGCCTGAGCTGGTCGAGCAGGGCCCGGCGCCCGAACTCGGCTTCACCCGGCTGCCCTTCGACCAGCCGCTCTACGTGATGTTCAGCTCCGGCACCACCGGCAAGCCGAAGTGCATCGTGCACGGGCAGGGCGGCACCCTGCTGCAGCACCTGAAGGAGCACCAGCTGCACTCCGACCTGCGCCCGGGCGAGCGCCTGTTCTACTTCACCACCACCGGCTGGATGATGTGGAACTGGCTCGTCACCGGGCTGGCCAGCGGCGCCACCGTGGTGCTGTTCGACGGCAACCCCTTCCACCCCGGGCCGGAGGCCCTGTGGGACCTGGTGGCCGAGGAAGGGGTGCACTTCTTCGGCACCTCGGCCAAGTACCTCGACGCCTGCAAGAAGGCCGGCTTGCGGCCGGCGCAGAGCCACGATCTGTCCGCTCTGCGGGCCATCGCCAGCACCGGCTCGCCGCTGGTGCCGGAGTCCTTCGACTGGGTCTACCAGGAGGTCAAGGCGGACCTCCAGCTGGCCTCGATCTCGGGCGGCACCGACCTGATCTCCTGCTTCGCCCTCGGCTGCCCCACCCTGCCGGTGCGGCGCGGCGAGCTGCAGTGCCGCGGCCTCGGCATGGCGGTCGAGGTCTGGGACGACGACGGCCAGCCGATCGTCGGCCAACCCGGTGAGCTGGTCTGCACCCACCCGTTCCCGAGCATGCCGGTCGGCTTCTGGAACGACCCCGACGGCGCCAAGTACCGCGCCGCCTACTTCGAGCACTACCCCGGCACCTGGCGCCACGGCGACTGGGTCGAGCTGACCGAGTCCGGCGGCATGGTGATCTACGGTCGCTCCGACGCCACCCTCAACCCCGGCGGGGTGCGCATCGGCACCGCCGAGATCTACCGCCAGGTCGAGCAGGTGGAGCAGGTCGAGGAGGCCATCGTGGTCGGCCAGGACACCGGCGACGGCGACCAGCGGGTGGTGCTGTTCCTGCGCCTGCGCGCCGGCCTGGAGCTGGACGACGACCTCCGCGGACACCTGCGCCGGACCATCCGAGCCAACGCCACGCCGCGCCACGTGCCGGCGGTGATCGCCCAGGTGGCCGACATCCCGCGCACCCGCAGCGGCAAGATCTCCGAGATCGCGGTGCGGGACGTGATCCACGGGCGGCCGGTCAAGAACACCGAGGCGCTGGCGAACCCCGAGGCGCTGGAGCTGTTCCCGGCCGCGATCCAGGCCGCCGCGGCCGCCTCCTGAGCCCCGCCGGCGAGCCCGGAGGCCGCCGACCCGCACCAGGAGGACCGCAGAATCTTCCGCGCAAAGGCGCGGAAGAACCCCCAGAGGATCGGCCCTTTCTCCTGACCAGGACGGGATTTGGAGGCTTTTGGGGAATTCCCCCCTGAGGGTGACAGTCTTGTGACCCAGCGACCGTCTCGAGAGCGATTCTTCACGCACAGGGAATCGAATGGAACGCTTCGGACTCATCGGGATCAGCCACCGCCGCGCGTCGGTCGAGGAAATCGGCCGCTTCACGCGCGGACTCGGTGACCTCACGGAGATGCGGGAGGCCCTGGGCGTCGACGAGCTGGTGTGCCTGAACACCTGCAACCGGGTCGAGCTCTACTGGGTCAGCAAGGGCCGCCGCGCCGCCGACGAGGTGCTGCGCGACTTCGCCCGCTGGCTGTTCCCCGAGGACCCGGACGCCCGCCGCATGGCCACCTCGACCTGCTTCGCCCTGTGCGGCGAGGCGGTCGTCAAGCACCTCTACTCGGTGCTCAGCGGCCTCGACTCCCTGGTGCTCGGCGACGAGCAGATCGTCGGCCAGTTCCGCCGCTCGCTGATCGAGGGCCGCGAGGCCCGCACCTGCGGCCCCTGGCTCGGCCTGCTGGGCGACGAGGCCCTCAAGGCCAGCCGCAAGGTCCGGGCCCAGATCGACTTCTCGAAGCGCCCGACCTCGATCGCCGAGGTCGCCGCCCAGCAGCTCAAGGGCTTCCACCGCAGCTGCGACCGGCTGCGGGTGGTGCTGGTCGGCAGCGGCGAGATGATCCGGACCACCGCCGCCCGCCTGAAGGGCTGGAAGAAGGTCGAGCTGCACTTCGTCAACCGCACCCTCGCCGGCGCCCAGGCCCTGGCCGAGGTCCACGGCGGCAGCTTCCAGAGCCTGACCGCCTTCCAGGCCGGTCCGCAGGACTTCGACGCCCTGGTCGCCGCCACCGGCGCCAACGAGCCGGTGGTGACCGCCGCCCAGCTCGCCCCCCTGCCCGAGCCGCTGCGCCCGCGCCTGATGCTGGACCTCGGGGTGCCCGCCGACATCGACCCGGCCTTGAACGAGCACGAGCACTTCGAGCGCTACGACGTCATGGAGCTCGGCAACCAGGCCGAGGCCGGTCGCCGCGAGGCCGAGCTGATGGTGCGCGACGCCCGCCCGGTGCTGCGCAAGGCCATCTCCCAGCTGCGCGAGAAGCTGTTCCAGAAGGACCTCGGTCCGGTGGCGCAGCAGCTGCGCCAGTCCGTCGACGCCCGCGCCGAGGCCGAGATGCGCCGCTTCCTGGACGGCCCGCTGGCCCACCTCGCCGCCGAGGACCGGGTGGTGGTCGAGCAGCTGGTGGCCCGCCTGGCCGCCCAGACCGTCCAGGTGCCGCTCAGCGCGATGCGCAAGTCCCTGCGCGACCTGCCGCTGGGCGAAGACGTCCTGCTCAACCTTCGGCTCGACGCCGAATCGGAGTACAACCTGTTCGCATGAAAACGCTGCGCCTCGCCACGCGGGGCAGCGATCTGGCCAGGACCCAGTCCGGCGCCTTCGCAGAAGCCCTGCAGCACGCCACCGGAGCGCCCTCCGAGCTGGTGATCATCAAGACCCAGGGTGACCGGGTCCAGGACGTCGCCCTCAAGGACGCCGGCTCGATCGGTCTGTTCACCGCCGAGGTCCAGCAGGCCGTGCTCGACGGCCGCGCCGACTACGCGGTGCACTCGCTGAAGGACCTACCGGCCGAGCAGGTGCCTGGCCTGCGCTGCGGGGCGATCCCGCTGCGCGAGGACAGCTGCGACTGGCTGGTCGTGCGCAAGGAGGCCTACGAGCCGGCGCGACACGAGCTGCCGGTCAAGGCGGGCAGCGTCATCGGCACCTCGGCGGCGCGGCGGGTGGCCTTCTGCCTCGCCACCGACCCCGAGTGCCGACCGGAGCTGCTGCGCGGCAACGTGCCGACCCGGGTGCGCAAGCTGGCCGAGGGCCAGTACGACGCCATCCTGCTCGCCGCCGCCGGTCTGCGGCGGCTCGGCACCGACCTGAGCGAGTTCCAGGTCGTGCCGCTGCCGTACACGATGTGGCCTGGCGCTCCCGGCCAGGGCGCGCTGGCGATCGAGTGCCGCGCCGACGACGAGGCCACCTTCGCCCTGCTGCAGCAGCTGCACGAGGCCGAGGC
>CAZXTO010000211.1:0-6243 GCA_964643675.1 uncultured Planctomycetales bacterium | reverse complement strand
GTCCGGGCCGCAGGACCTCGAGATCGCGCTCGCCACCGGCGAGCTCTCCGGCTTCGTCCTGAGCGAGGGCGGACCGGTCGCCGGAGCCAAGGTCGCCTTGCAGCGCGGCGCCGGCGGCGGCCAGGACGGCGGCGGTCACGGCGTGGTCATGATGAGCGTGGCCTACGGCGTCGATGAGGACGAGGCCGCGGTCGAGACCATCGACTTCATGCCCGGCCAGTCCACCGTGCAGACCGGGGCCGACGGCAGCTTCCGCTTCCGCGACGTGCCGCCAGGAACCTGGCACCTGAAGGTCTCCGCCACCGGTTATGCCCGCGCCCAGAGCGACGACATCGAGCTCGCCGAGGGGGCGCGGGTGGAGGCCGGGGTGATCGAGATCGCCGGCGCCGGGGTGCTCAAGGGCACCATCCGCGGCCTGAAGCAGGACGCCGACCCGAACTCCTTCTCGATGGAGATGGTGCGCCTGGTCGACGAGGACGGCGCCGACCTCCAGTTCGCGGTGGTCAATAGCAAGGGCCGCTACGTCTTCAAGGACGTCAAGCCCGGCACCTACAAGCTGCGGGTGGACGTGGACGGGGAGCAGCGCTTGTCGGACCCGGTCGTGGTGAGCGCCGGCCCGGCGACGGTGTTCGACTTCAACCTCTGAGAGAAGCTCCCGATTGCCGGGAGGCGCGCCCAGCTCCGATGTAGCCTTGCGGTCATCTTGACCCTGGTCTAGCGTTAGAGAGGGGATGGTGCTTGCACCATCCCCGCTCACCATGCTCTCTTCATTCCTCCTCCTCTGCAGCTTCTCACTTCCTCAGCAGACCCTCGACGCGGAGGTCAGCTATTGCCCGCTCGGGACCGACATCGGAGTCGCCGGCCTGGAATTCGGCTTGAGCCAGGGTGTTCCGGAGATCTATGTGAGCGGCAGCTCGGATCGAGCTCTCACCCGGAATTGGCATGTCCTCGAATGGGATCCGGCGAAGGAGCAGTACCGACAGAGCTTCATCAGCAGGGTCTATCGCGAGGGGTTGGCGGTCCTCGTCCTGGGCCAGGTCCTTGGCGATGGAGCCCCCGAGATCGTGGTGGCCACTGGAGATGGCTGGGTCGAGTACCACGACCAGGCCACTCGTGAGCTACTCTTCCGGTTCCCATGCGGCGGCGAGATCCGCGCGCTGGCGCTCACGGATTTCGAGGCGGATGGTTCGCCCGAACTCGTCGCCCTGAACCGGAGCGGGATCCACGCCTTCTCCGCCCCCGATGGAGCTCCGATCTGGTCGCTCCCAGGGGCATTCGGGGAAGACCTGACCATCGGGCAGATGGACCAGGACCCCTCTCGAGATCGCCACCAATGAAGGCTTCGTCATCGACGCCAACACGCGCACGATCCAGTGGACGCTCCAGCCAGGAATCTGGATCGAGGTGGATTGCGGCGACATCGACGCCGATGGCATGGACGAGCTGTTCGGCTCTGGCGAGAGCACCTACATCTCCGCCTTCGACGTTGACCTGCAGCAGCTCCAATACGCGTTCCCTACGAACGATGTCAGCTGCTTCAAACTGATCGAGCTCGACGGCTGGGGCGCTCCCGAACTCGTCGTGGGCAAGAAAACCCCCGGGATCGAGATCTGGGAGACCGCCGGCCGCCTGATGGAACGCCGATACGTCGGCGGTGGAAGGCAGGCGACGCGGGTCTGCGCCGGGGACGGAGACGGCGACGGGAGGCTGGAGGTCTACTGGGGGTCCGGCTCACGCTCCACGAGTCCCGACTTCCTCCACTCCTTCGATTATTCCCTCCGCGATCTTGACTGGGAGAGCACACACTTCGTCGCGCCCCTCGTTGGGCCGGTCATCGGCGACCTCGACGCAGACGGGAGCCTCGAAGTCGTTTGCACGTCCTGGACGACGGGCTACGAAGGCGGCCGCTTGCTCGTCTTCGACGGCCAGACGGGAGAGTTGCTCGACCTCTCGCCTCCCTTCGCGGAGGGGAGGATCGCCCGGGACGTCTTCGACCTGAAACTCCGGAACCTGGACGAAGACCCGAACCTGGAGGTCCTCGTAGCGACGGACTACTCCTCGCAGGGCCTGATCGAAGCCTATCGCTGGACGCGGGCCACAGGTTTCGAACTCTGCTGGAAGAACGCGACTCACCCCGATGGATCCGCCTTCCATGGCGTGGATGCCGCAGACATCGACGGCGATGGGGTCGTGGAAATCGTCGCGTCGAGCGGCCGCAAGGACAGCGGCGCAGACGGCGTCCGGGTGTACGTCTACGACTTCGAGACCGGGCAGGAGGAGTGGCGCTCCCAGGACCTCTCCTCCTCCTTCTGGCAGGAGACCGGCGGGATCGAGATCGCTGACCTGGACGGAGACGGAGACCTCGAGTTCTTCACCTTCGTCTGGGCCGGCGACCTCTGGATCTTCGATGGCGCGACGAAGCAGGTGGACCAGGTATTCCCCGGCCCGATCCACCACTTCGCGCTCTTCCGGGGGACCACTCCGCCGGTCCTCGTCCTCTCTTCGATGGACTCGCTCGAGTTCCTGCAGCACGAGAACGGCCAACTGGTGGAACAACGTAGAGCTGGCTTCGACTGGCTCGACGGGCTCTCCATCGGCCCTGACGGAGCCATCTGGACGGCGAAGGACGGTGTCCTCTCGGTCTACCGAGCCGGCTCAGCGACCCTCTGGGGCCAGACGCTCGATTTTGGGGCCGGCTTCGGGAAACAGGTCGCCTTCCACCCCTTGACCAACCTCGTCTTCAGTGCAGGCATGGCCGGCTTGCACGGGTTCCGCATCAACTAGGGCATCCGGGTGAGCAGGCCGTTCAGAGCTCCCAGCCCTCGCGGTACTCCCGCGCCACCAAGGGTTGCGCGCTCGCCTCGCTGGTCCGCAGCCGCGCCGCGTCCCAATCGAAGGCGGGGCCGCTGCGGTAGGCGACGTTGCCGAGCAGCACGGTCTCGGTGAGGGCGCCGGAGTAGTCGAAGTCGCAGGTGGTGGCGCCGCGGGTCTTGCAGGCCTCGATCCACTCGCGGTAGTGGCCGACCGAATCGGGGATGCTCGGCGCCGGCGGCGTGAAGTCGGCGAAGTCCTCCTCCGGGAACAGCTTCCAGCCGCCGTAGTCGGCGAACAGCTGGCCCTCGTCACCGACGAAGAGCACGCCCATGCCCCTCTTGGGCAGCGCGCCGGACTCCATCAGCGGCGGCAGCTTGCCGCCGTCGCTCCAGTGCAGGGTGACCGGCTCGAGCAGCGCGCCATCGACGCCGCGGCGGGCCGGGAAGTCCCAGCGCGCGCGCATCCATAAGGGCGCGGTCTGCGGGTGCACCGGCGGCCCCTCGGCGGCGACGCGCACCGGGTGGCGCAGGTCCAAGGCCCAGAAGGCCAGGTCGATCAGGTGGCAGCCCATGTCGCCGAGGGTGCCGCCGCCGAAGTCCCACCAGCGCCGCCAATTGGCCGGCAGGTAGGTCGGGTGGTAGGGCCGGTAGGCCGCTGGACCGAGCCACAGGTTGTAGTGCAGGTGCGAGGGGATCGGCGGCCGGTCGGTCGGCAGCTCGCCGCCGCCCCAGGCCTTGCCGACCCAGGCGTGGCACTCGCGCACCGGGCCGATCGCGCCGCTCCGCACCAGCTCCACCACCCGGCGGTAATTGCCGCCGGCGTGGATCTGGGTGCCCATCTGGGTCACCGCGCCCTTCCGCCGCGCCGCCTCCGCCACCAGCCGGGCCTCGCGCACGTTGTGGGTGAGCGGCTTCTCGCAGTAGACGTCCAGGCCCAGCTCCAGCGCCATCAAGGTGGCCGGCGCGTGGGTGTGGTCGGCGGTGCTGACCACGATCGCGTCGAGCCGCTCGGCCTCGAGCATGGCGCGGAAGTCGTGATAGCGCGCGGCAGCGCCGTGGCGCTCGGCGGCGCGGTCGAGGTACTGGTCGTCGATGTCGCACAGCGCCACCACGTTCTCGCCGGCGACGCCGCCGAGGTTGGCGGCGGCGCGGTTGGCCACGCCGACGATGCCGAGGTCCAGCTTCTCGTTCGGGGAGCGCGGAGCCCGCCGCGGCGGAGCGGCGCAGCCCGCGACGAAGGAGACCGCGGCCAGCGCGGCGGCGGAGCGGAGGAAGTCGCGACGGTCCTGCATGGCGCAGGCCATCCTAGGCGCGTTCTCCCGAGCCACCGGGCGCGCTCCCCGCCTTCCGCCGGACGGCAGGGCGGCCGGGGCTCAGCGACCGGCCAGCTGGAAGCGGTCCCGGCGGCCTACTCCTGGTCCCACCAGAGGTAGAGGTCGCCGTAGAAGTCGATCGCGACGTTGAGCCAGCCTTGCTGGTCGCCGGGGCCGTCCTGCAGGCTGCCGCCGGCGGCGAACAGCATGCCGCCGTCGCCGTAGATCTCGAGGTAGCCGGTGCCGAGGGGCTCGGAGACCCGCATCGGATCGTGGCCGCTGGCCCCCACCGCCGGCACCCAGCGCTTGAGCTGCGGCGGCAGGTCGGCGCGCGAGGGGCGGTGGCCGGTGACCGGATCCGGATCCGGGATCGACTCGGTGCCCATCAAGGTGAAGGGACTCTCCGGACCATTGGCCGCGTACCAGGCGGCGTTCTGCACCTCGAGCATGCCCGAGCCGTGCTCCCAGCGGATCAGCAGGGCGCTCTCTCCCGGCAGGCTGGTCTCGACCTGCCCATCGCTCACCGCGTAGGGCAGGAAGGTGGCGACCAGGTCGCTGGCGCTCGCCACCAGGAGGTCGTCGGCGACCTTCTCGGTCGGCCACACGTAGCGGCCGTCCGGGTCCCAGTAGGCTTCGCCGAAGGGTTGGATGTCGCGCATGCTGAACCACTCGGCCGGGAGCTGGATCTCGCTCATCGGCAGGCGGTAGAGCAGCTGCAGGGAGCTCCCCGAGGAGCTCTCGAAGGAGCGGATCTGGGCCGCGCTGGTCAGGACCAAACCGGTGATCACCGTCCAGCGGAGGAGGAGGCCGCCCTTCATCACGAACCCTCGCAGACGCAGGCTTCCTGGACCCCGTCCCAGGTGCAGGAGCCGTTGCAGCTCACCGAGTAGCACTGGACGCTGGTCTCGCCGTAGGCCGAGATCATGGTGGCCGGCTTGCAGCCGCTGACCGGGCCGCAATTGGCGCCGCAGGTCAGTGACAAGTCCCCGGACATGTTCATCGTCATCGAGACCTCGGTCGAACACGGATCGCCGCTGCCTGGGCAACTGCCCACGCAGAGGTAATCGTTCGGGGAGACCTTGATGAGGGTGCAGCCTTCGGCGTCCGAAGGCACCGGCGCCGCGGCGCCGAGGGCGGGGAGTTGGGCGACGAATCCGCCCAACAGGAGCAGACTCGGCAGCAGGATGGAGGGGATGGTCTTGCGAAGCGACATCAGCAGCCGGGGGAAGCCCCCGGAATGGCCCTGGATGGAATGAATCAAGCCTTTCATCGTCTCGGTGCCGAAGACTACCCGGCTTGAATTAGGAAATCCGGATTTTCGAATTTCATGAGACAAAAGTTGTCGAGCGGGATGACTCAAGTGCTCGGTTAATCTGGACGAGCCCCCCATCCATGAATTCCACCTCCGCCGTCATCGACGCCGACGAACTCCTCGGTCATCTGGGCTGGATGCGCCGCATGGCCCTCAGCATGCTGGGCGACGAAGCGCTCGCAGATGATGCCGTCAGCGAGACTTACCTCCGCGTGCTGCGCAAGCCGCCGCGCCAGGGGGTGCCGCTCGGCGGCTGGCTGAACACCACCTTGAGGAGGAACGTGCTGCACATCCTCCGCGCCGGACGGCGGCGGCAGCGCATCGAGCAGACGGCCCAGAGCCGGCGGGTGGAGTTGGAGGCGGCCGATCCGGTCGAGCAGGCCGAGGCCACCGAGTACGCCGTGCACACGCTGCGGAACCTCGAGGAGCCCTACCGCACCACCCTGCTGCTGCACTTCTTCCGCCACATGGACGCCGCCTCGATCGCCAAGGAGCTCGGCATCAGCGTCTCCGGCGTGCACACCCGGCTCGACCGCGGCAAGAAGATGCTGCGGGCGCAGTTCCGCGAGAAGTACCAGGGCAACTGGGCGGCGCCGTTGATGCTGAGCCTCGGCTACAAGCCGTTGGCGTTGTCCACCCTGACTGCGGCGCCTGCCGCCGCCGCCAGCCTGATGCCGGTCCTGCTGACCGTGGCCGCCGCTGCCGGCGTCGGCGGCACCGCCTGGGTCCTGAGCACCGGCCCCGCGGCGCCGCCGGTCGAAGCCGCCACCAGCGCCTCCCAGGTTGGCGCTTCCGGCTCGAGCCA
>CAZXTO010000210.1:0-6283 GCA_964643675.1 uncultured Planctomycetales bacterium | reverse complement strand
CTCGGGCTGGAAGTGCGGCTGCGCCTGCCCGGTCCGGAGGTCGAGGCGATAGACGCTGCCCGGGATGGTGAAGCTCGAGAAGGAGAAGAAGGCCTCCTCGTGCTCGGCCGAGCCCTCGATGCCGCCGATCGTGCCCAGGGCCGGCAGCTCGACCTGGTGGCGCAGGCTGCCGTCGGTCTCGTAGACCCGCAGCTGGCTGCTGGCGTCGTGCAGGAAGTGGCAGGCCAGGGCGCCGTCGAGGTAGCCGACCTCGGTCAGGGCGTCGGGGCCCTCGGGCACCAGGTCGCGCCAGGCCTCGGGCTGGGGGCTCGCCAGGTCCACCGCGACCACCCGGCCGCGGGGGGCGCCTCGGGTGGTGAAGACGTACCAGGTCGCGCCCTGGTTGCCGACCACCTGGTAGCTGGCGTCGAAGTCGGGGAACAGCGGCTGGACCGCTCCGCCCTGCTCCAGGTCGAGGTACCAGACCCGGTTCTTGCGCTCGGTGCCCTCGTGGCCGTTGATCACCAGGTAGCGGCCGTCCTCGCTGACCTCGCCGTAGAAGCTCCACTTCGGGTGCTCCGGGCGTTCGTACACCACGACGTCGTCGCCCTGGGGCGTGCGCAGCCGGTGGAAGTAGAGCTTCTGGTCGCGGTTGGTGTCGGTCAGCTCGCCGCCCTCGGGGGCGGGGTAGCGGCTGTAGTAGAAGCCGCTGCCGTCGTGGGCCCAGGAGACGCCGCCGAACTTGGTCCACTCCAGGTGGTCGTCGAGGTCGCGCCCGGTGGCGACCTCGCGCACCCGCCACTCGCGCCAGTCCGAGCCGCCGCTGGAGAGGGCGTAGGCCAGCCACTCGCCGTCGCGGGAGACCTGCCAGGAGGCCAGCGCGATGGTGCCGTCGGCGCTCAGGGTGTTCGGGTCGAGCAGGACTCGAGGATCACCGTCGAGGCCGTCCTGGACGTAGAGCACGGCCTGGTCCTGCAGGCCGTCGTTGCGGGTGGAGAAGTAGCGGCCGCCGCGGCGCTCGGGCACGCCGAAGCGCTCGTAGTTCCACAGCTCGGTGAGGCGCTGGCGGATCGCTCCGCGCCCCTCCAGGCGGCCCAGGTAGGCGTCGGTGAGGCGGTTCTGGGCCTTGACCCAGGCCTTCGTCTCGGCCGAATCCGGGTCTTCGAGCCAGCGGTAGGGGTCCGCCACCGGCACCCCGTGGTAGTGGTCGATGTGCTCGACGGTGGCGGTCGGCGGGTAGTCCTGACCGCGGTCGAGGCCGACGTGGCCGGGGGCGCCGCAGGCCAGCGGCAGCAGGGTGAGAAGCAGCAGGACGAGGCGGGGCATCACAGTTCTCAAGGTGGACCTCCCCCGGGATCGGCTCTCCCAGGGGCGGGGCCGGGGGATTAGGTCCAGAGAAGCTAGCGCATCTCCGCTTCCGCAACCGCTCCTTCCGCCCCCATGGAACGAATCTCCCGCCCGCTCGTGCCCGGTCTGCTCCTGCTCGCGAGCACCGCCGCCTTCTCCTTCGCGCTGACCGTGCCGAACGAGATCCAGATGCCCGGCACCCAGCCGCTCGAGGTCGGGGGCTTCGTCTCTGCCTCGAACTGCGACAACTGCCACGGCGGCTACGATCCGGCCGCCGAGCCGGCCCACGGCTGGCACGGCTCGATGATGGCGCAGGCCGGCCGCGATCCGCTGTTCTGGGCGACGGTGGCGATCACCGAGCAGGACTTCGACGGCGCCGGCGACCTGTGCCTGCGCTGCCACGCCCCGGTCGGCTGGCTCGAGGGGCGGTCCACCCCGACCGACGGCTCGGCCCTCGGCTCGGCCGACGCCGACGGCGTCGAGTGCCACGTCTGCCACCGCATGGTCGACCCGGACGACTCCGAATACAGCGGCGTCCAGAACCCGCCCTTCCTCGCCCACGACGAGGGCAGCCCGCCGGAGGCCTACTACGGCAACGGCATGATGGTGATGTGGGGCGGTGACGAGCGGCTCGGTCCCTACTCCGACTCCACCGCGCGCCACTCCGCGCTGCCCTCGCAGTTCCACCGCTCCAGCGACTTCTGCGGCAGCTGCCACGACGTCTCGAATCCGTTGGTCGGGGACCTGGCCCACAACCACGGCGCCTTCACGCCCCTGCCGGGCGGCAGCTACAGCGGGGTGCCGGGCGACCCGGTCGACACCAAGGCGGCCTTCAACAACCAGCCCTTCGCCTACGGGGTGGTCGAGCGCACCTACAGCGAGCACATGGCCTCGGCCTTCCCCGCGCTGGCGATCGCGGACTACCCCGCCTTGCCGGCCGAGCTGCGCCAGGGCGCGGTGGCGCGGGCCCGCGACGCCGCCGTGCTCGGAACCGGAGACGGCAACTTCGAGGATGGCAGCGTGCGCCGCTTCACCTGCCAGACCTGCCACATGCGGCCGGTCATCGGCAAGGGCGCCAAGCAGAACAACGCGCGCGTGCGACCGGACCTCGCCACCCACGACCTGGTCGGCGGCAACACCTGGATGGCCGACGCGATCCAATACCTCGACACCCAGGGGCGGCTGCCGATGGGCGGTTCCCTGACCGCCGACCAGATCGCCGGGCTCGACGCCGGCGCGGCGCGGGCCGAGTCCGAACTCGAGAACGCCGCCGCCCTCGAGCTGGACGGCAACCTGCTGCGGGTGATCAACCTGACCGGCCACAAGCTGCCGACCGGCTACCCCGAGGGCCGCCGCATGTGGCTCAACCTCCGCTGGTACGGCCGCGGGGGCGAGCTGATCCGCGAGGACGGCCGCTACGGCGACCTGGCGGTGCAGTGGAACGGCGGCACCACCACGGTGCGCACCCTGCTCGAGCCCGACCACCCGCGCACCGTGCTGTGGGAGGCGCGTTACGGCATCACCCAGGAGTGGGCCGACCAACTCCTCGGTGTCGGCCTGCCGGGCTCGCTGCCGATCGCCTTCGACCGGGTCAGCGGGCAGCCTGTGCTGACCCTGGACGACATCGCCAACCAGGCCGCGGGCACGGCCTCCAAGAACTTCCACTTCCCGCTGCTCAACACGGTGATGAGCGACAACCGGATCCCGCCCTACGCCTTCGACTACGACGAAGCGGGCCGCCGCAACGTGCGGCCGGTGCCGGAGACGCTCTACGGCGCGCCGACCAGCGGCGGTCAGTATCGCCACTGGGCCGAGGTCCGCCTCGACCCGCCCCGCGGCGCGGTGGAGGCGGAGATCCACCTGATGTACCAGTCCACCAGCTGGGAGTTCGTGCAGTTCCTCGCCCTCGCCAACGACGGCTCGGTGCCGGCGCTGGCGAGCGCCGGCCAGGACCTCTATGACGCCTGGCGCGCCGCCGGCATGGCGGAGCCGGTCGAGATGGCCGAGGTCGAGTGGCGCCTGCCGCGCGCGGCCTGGCAGTAGCTCAGTCCTCCTCCGCTCCCTTCACCCACTCCCGCCAGGCGGCGTCGAGGGACACCGGGGTCCAATCCCACAGCTCGCGGAACAGCTTGCGCTGCAGGCCGGGCAGGTCCTTGCCGCTGGGGTAGCCGCGCTCGTCGAGCTGGCCCTTGATGCCGCCCAGCCAGGCGGCGAAGGGCTCCGGGTGCCGGTCGATCAAGAAGCGGGCGAGCGACCAGCAGGTGACGTGCTCGGCGGTGCTCAGCTCGCCGATCGTGTGGCGCCGCATCAGCACCGGCAGGGAGGGCGCCTTGGCCTTGCGCACCAGCTTGCGCGCCTCCTCGTCCCAGGGCTTGGAGCGGCTGGCCTCCTGGTAGGTGCCCTCCTCGCCCTCGCGCGTCCACGAGGCCGGCTCGACCTCCCGCTCCATGGCGTGCGCCAGGCCCTCGTCGATCCACACCGGCGGGTCGTAGGAGAAGTGCTTGTAGGCGGCGAGGAAGCAGTGCGAGAGGTTGTGGATCAGGTGCGGCAGCAGCCAGCGGTCTTGCCGCAGGTCGCCGTCGACCGCCGGCACCGACAACACCAGCTTGTGCGGATCGCGGTGGTGCCAGCGCATGGAGTCGGTCACGCGCACGCCGTTGGAGGCCTCGGTGAGGCGGAAGTGGGTGCCGTGGCTCTCGTGCAGGTAGACCTCGAACTTCTCCTTCTCGCCGAGGTAGCGGCCGTCGCCCATGAACGGACCGTCGCCGCGCGACTCCGGGAAGTCGGCGTCGGTGACGCCGAGCAGGTCCTGGAAGCGGGCATAGAAGTCCTCCAGCCGCATCGCGGTCCAGTGCAGCCGCAGCCAGGGGTCGAGCTTGCGCACCCGCTTCGGCAGGTCGGGGAAGGCCGCTCGCAGCCGCTCGATGTCCCCGCCCATCCGCTTCAGGTCCTTGGTGCCGAGGGTGGCGGCGCCGAGCGAGCTGGCGATGCGGAAGTGCGTCGTCTCCACGAAGCGCCAGTCCGATTCGTCGTAGGTGGCGCGGAAGCTCTCGCTGTCGGTGGACAGCAGCGGCATCGGGCCGTGCCCGACCACCCCGAGGGCGGCGAGGCCCTCGGCTTCCGACTCCGGACACCAGGGGCAGAGGTCCGGCTTGCCGCGCTGGGCGGTCAGGGGGAGGGTCAGCAGGAGGGCCAGGAGCAGGCCGAGGGCGGGGCGAGCGGCTCCGATCATCGCGGGCTCCAGCATAGGGCGGGCGCCGCCCCGGGGCGGAGCCGGGGGCCGCGCCATCGGCGGGAGGCCTACCGTGGCCCGGGAGCCCGCGCCCCGCCTCAGCGGACCGGGATCAGCGGGCGGCCGGCCAGGGCGTTGCGGAAGCCCCAGGCGCCGAGCAGGGCGCTGAGCGCGACCACGATCACCGTGGTGTGGCCGTGCCAGGAGGTCAACTCGGTGGTGACCGGCAGGGTGCCGAAGAGCAGCGCGTAGAACACGCCCACCGCCGCCGCCAGCAGGCCGAAGCGCACGATCAGGAACAGCAGGGAGGAGGCCCAGACCAGGCCATAGGCGATGTTGGAGCCGATCAGGGCGCCGCCGCCGGCGTAGACCGTGGCGACCACGCCGGCGGCGAGGGCGGCCAGCCAGGCGATCTCGGCCAGCCAGGTGCGGCGCAGGATGACGCGGAAGGCGACCAGCAGGAAGACCAGCACCATCGCCAGCAGGACCGCGTCGCCCGCCAGGCTGAGCACCCGGCCGAAGCTCGGGGCGACGCCCTCGAGCGGCTCCAGGAAGACCAGGTCGGGCCGCTCCGGGCTCCAGTGCAGCCAGACCGGCGCCATCCGGCGCAGGCACCCGAGGGCGACCATGGCGAGGCCCCACAGGCCGCCGACCAGGATGTCCCGCCCGACCAGGGCGTCGCGGGTGCGGCCGGTCAGCAGGCGGCTCCACGGGATCAGGGCCTCCGGCCAGGCGCGCCGCACGTAGGGCTCGAGGGCCAGGTAGTAGACCCAGGTGAAGACCGCGGCGAACAGCGAGTAGGCCACCTGGGTGACCAGCGAATCGAAGGCGGTGCCGGCGTCGGAGGGGTAGTGGCCGACCAGGAACCAGACCAGCGCCCGGCTGAGGAAGACGAAGCCCGCCACCTGCACCGCGCCCTTCATGTTGCCGCGGCCGAGGCGCAGGTTGCGCCAGGCCAGCACGATGCCGCCGAGCAGGATCAGCGACACGAACATCAGGTAGAAGGGGAAGGAGTCCTCGCGCTCGGGCGGGCCGGGCGGGCGCTCCGGGCCGGCGCGGAACCAGACCGGCCGGCCGAGGTAGCTGGCGGCCTCGACCACCATCGGGATGCCGGGCTTGCCGGGGTGGGCGCCCTGCCAGTTCCAGCGTTGGTCGGCGTAGACCGGCGGCGCGCGTGGCTCGGCCCGGCCGGCCTCGAAGTCGAGCGGGTCGAGGCCGGCGGCCGCGAACAGCTCGTCCCAGCCGGCGCTGGCCGGCACTTGCTCGGCGGAGAGGCCGTCGACCGGCACCGCGGTGAAGGAGTGCAGGCGACCGTCGGGCTCGAGGGCGATCGTGACCATGCCCGGCACGACCGGCGCCGGGGTGCGCAGGCTGATGCCGTTGCCGAGGTCGCGCATCGGCTCGGGGCTGGACCGGTAGTAGAACTTGACCGCCGATGGTCCATGGTCGAGCTCGGTCCAGAGCTCCTCCTCGGGGATCTGCTCCTCGTCGCCGAGCAGGCGTAGGGCCGCGGAGTCGTAACCGAACCAGGACTCCTCGTCCTCGGGGGCGGCCGGCCAGCCGAGGGTGGCGGAGAGTTCGCGGGCGCGGTCGAGCAGCACCTGCGGCGGCTTGTCGAGGCCGACCTGCTCCACCAGGTTGACCCGCTCGGCCAGGAAGACCGTGCAGCCGATCAGCAGCAGCAGGGCGCCGAAGGCGCCGAAGGCCACGCCGGGGTGCAGGCCC
>CAZXTO010000209.1:0-6341 GCA_964643675.1 uncultured Planctomycetales bacterium | reverse complement strand
GCTGCACCGGCACCGGCACCCGCATCCGCACCCTTGACGACGGCCGCTCCGGTTGCGCCGCCGCCCGCGCCGGCGGTCAGCCTCCCGGGCCTGCTGGAGCAAGTGGTGAAGACCCGGCCCACCCTGGGCAAGATCCTGCGGGCCAATTTCCTCGGCGGGGAGCTCACCGAGGACGGGGTGCGGCTGCAGCTGCGGCCCCTGGCGGAGGCCGATCAGGTGGTGGTGGAGGACCCGCCGGCCCTGGCCTTCCTGGCCCGCCTGCCCGGCAGCCCCGGTCCCTGGCGGCTGGAGTACGACCACCCGGAGCCGCCCGCGGCCGATCCGGTCGGCGACCGCTTGCGCAGCCTGTTCGGTGGGCGCGAGGAGTTACCCTAGGAGCATGGCTGGATCCCTCGGAGACCTCGGCGGCCTGCTGCGGCAGGCCCAGAAGATGCAGCGCGAGCTGGCTGCCAAGCAGGAGGAGCTGGCCAAGCGCCGCTTCGACGGCTCGGCCGGCGGCGGCGCGGTGCAAGTCACGGTGAGCGGGACCCGCCAGCTGTTGGAGCTGAAGATCACCCCCGAGGCGGTCGATCCGTCCGAGGTCGAGCTGCTCGAGGACATGGTGATGGCGGCCGTCAACGACGCCCTCAAGCAGGCCGAGGAGACCTTCAACAAGGAGCTCGGCGAGCTGTCCGGGGGCATGGGCCTGCCGGGCATGATGTGAGCGGCGCTTGGCCTTCCCGGAGCCTCTCGAACGCCTGATCCGCGCCCTGGAGCGTTTCCCCGGGGTGGGGCCGCGCAGCGCCGAACGCATGGCCCTGCACGTGCTGCGCAGCGATCCGGAGGAGGTCGCCGACCTCGCCATCGCGCTGCGCGACGCGCGGATGGAGACCGTGCGCTGCGAGACCTGCGGCAACATCACCCTGCAGTCGCCCTGCCGCATCTGCGCCGACGAGGAGCGCGACCGCCGCTGCGTGTGCGTGGTCGAAGGCCCGCGTGAGGTGGCGAAGATGGAAGGGGCCGGCGCCCACCGCGGCCTCTACCACGTGCTGATGGAGGGCTTCGCGCCGCGCGAGGGCGCCGCCCCCGACGCCCGCGCCCTGCAGGCCCTACGCCGCCGAGTGGAGAGCGGCGAGGTCGAGGAGGTCGTGCTCGCCACCGCCCCCGACCGCGAGGGGGAGGGCGCCGCCTTGCTGGTCCGCGAGGCCCTGGACGGCCTCGAGGTCAAGCTCACCCGGCTCGCCCGCGGCGTGCCGGTCGGCACCCGGCTCGAGTACCTCCACGGCGAGATCCTGGCCGAGGCCTTCCGCGAGCGACGCGACTGGACCCCCTCCGAGGCGCCGCCCGAATGAGCGGCCCGCGCAAGATCGCGTTGTGCGTGGCCTACCACGGCGCGGCCTTCCACGGTTTCCAGCGTCAGCCCGGCTTCGCCACCGTGCAGGAGGAGCTGGAGCGGGCCTGGACCGCGGTCACCGGCGAGGAGCTGGTGGTGCACGGCAGCGGCCGGACCGACTCCGGCGTGCACGCCTGGTCCCAGGTGGTCCACTTCAGCACCTGGGCCCGCCTGCCGGTGGAGCAGGTGCAGCCGGCGCTCAACGCCTACCTGCCGGAGGAGGCCGTGGTCCGCGCCGCCGCCGAGGTGCCGGCCGACTTCCACTCCCGCACCTCGGCGCGCGGCAAGCGCTACCTCTATCGGCTGGCGGTCTCCCCGATGCGCCCGGTGCTGCACGCCGGGCTGGTCGCCTGGGAGCGGCGCCGTGGAGCGCTCGACCTGGCGGCGATGCAGGAGGCCGCTCGTGGCTTGCTCGGCCGCCACGACTTCGCCGCCTACGCCGCCGCCGGCCGCACCACCAAGACCACCGTCCGGACCCTGCGCGGGATCCGGATCCGCCCCACCCGGGGCGGCGCCAACCTCCTGTTCGAGGGGGATGGCTTTCTCTACAAGATGGTCCGGAACCTGGTCGGCACCCTGCTCGAGGTCGGGCGGGGGAGCCGCGCCCCGGAATGGCCGGCCGCGGTCCTGGACAGCCGGGACCGCAAGAAGGCCGGCGCCACGGCTCCTCCGGAGGGGCTGTGCCTGTGGCGGGTGCTTTACCCGCAAGACCCTTTCGCGGGGCTTTCGCCCGGCCTCCCCGGGCCCTATCCTGGGGGGTCGAGCCCCGCATTCCGCCCCCCCGAGAACGGCTCCGAGCCGTTCCGCCCGAATCGGGAACCCTAGAGACCACCCTCGATGAAGATCGAAGTCACGAGCAAGACGGACACCCTCTCCCCGGCCCTGCGCGAGTACGCCGAGAGCAAGCTCGCCGCCGTCGAACGCCTGGGCGAAGAATTCCGCAAGAGCGAAGTCGTATTCACCTCCGAGCGCGACGAGCTCATCTGCGAGGTCATCCTGCACCGCCACCGTGGTGAGCCCTTCGTCGCCCAGGAGCGTTCCCGCGAGGGCCGCGTGGCGGTGGACGGAGTCGCCGCCAAACTCGAAAAGCAATTCATCCGCTTCAAGGAGAAGCGGACCCAGAAGAACCGCCGTCCGAAGAGCGAGGACTAGACCGGCCCGCCATGACCTACACCGATCTCCTGAGCACCGATTCGGTGCTGCTCGATCTCCAGGCGATGGACGCCGACGAGGTCCTCGCGCAGCTCGCCGACGCCCTCGTCAAGCAGGACCCTGCCCTCGACGGCCGGCGCGACGAGCTCTACGCCGCCTTGCTCGAGCGCGAGTCCCGCGGCTCCACCGGGCAGCAAGGCGTGGGCATCCCCCACGTCAAGCTGGATGGCCTCGACAAGGTCACCCTCGCGATCGGCGTGCACCAGGACGGGGTCGACTTCCGGGCCCTGGACGGCGAGCCGGTCCACGTGTTCTTCTCGGTCGTGCGGCCGGCCGACGGGGCCGACGAGCACCTCGGCATCCTGCGCTGGATCGCCGGGATCGCCAGCCACCAGGACTTCGTCGGGTTCTCCCGGCAGGCCACCGCCCCGGCCCAGATCATCGACCTCCTGAGCGAGCTCTCGCTCGCGTGAGCGGGGGAGAGCGCACCGCGCCGATGTCCACGGTGGTCCGCGAGGTCTCCGTGGTGAACGAGCAGGGCGTCCACGCCCGTCCGAGCCACGCGATCGTCGAATGCGCCAGCCGCTTCCAGGCGGAGGTGGCCCTGATCCACGACGGTCGCCGCGCCGACGCCCGCAGCATCCTGTCGGTGATGACCCTGGGCGCGGTGCGCGGCGCGAGCATCCGCATCGAGGCCAGCGGAGAGGAGGCGGAGGTCGCCGCCACCGCCCTCGCCGACCTGTTCGACAGCGGCTTCGCGGAAATGGAATGAGCGGGGCCGCGGAGGCGACGTTCCGCTATTGCGCCGAGTTCGGGAAGGGCGGGGCCGCCCGCTTCCTGTCCCACCTCGACCTGCAGTCCGCGGTCGAGCGGTCGCTGCGCCGGGCGCGCCTCCCGCTGGCCTACTCGCAGGGTTTCCAGCCGCGTCCCAAGCTCCAGTTCGAGGAGGCCTTGCCCTTGGGTTGGAGCTCCGAGCGCGAGCGGCTCTGGTTCGAGTTGGCTGCTCCCTATCCCTCGCACGAGGCGGCCAAGCGCCTGGCCCGCACGCTGCCCGAGGGACTGCGTCTGTATCGCGTGTACCCGTCGCCGGGCAAGCCGCGTCCGGCGGCGCGCCGCTGCTACCGCGTGCGTGGCCTGGAGCCGGCGCCCGATTGGTCGCAGCGCCTGGCCGAGGCCTTCCCCGGTCCCGCCGCGGACGCGCCTCCGGCGGCCGCGCTCGAGGGAGGCGTTGGCGCCGAGCTGGTGTTCCGGCTGCGCCCGGGCCGCAAGGGCGGGGCGCCCTCCTTGAAGAAGGTCCTCAAGACCTTGCTGGGGGAGAACCCGCCGCCCGGCCTCGAGGTCCTGCGGCTCGCCTCGGAGGGAGAGCGATGAGCGAAGAAGGCCCGACCCGCGTGCTGGCGGTCAACACCCGCGACGCCGAGGAGGTGCGGGTGGCGCTGCTGGTCGACGGCCGGATCCAGGATCTGCGCTGGGCCCAGCCGGAGCGGGCCTCCCAGGTCGGCAACCTCTACCTCGGGGTGGTGCGCCAGGTCGAGCCCGGCCTCGACGCCGCCTTCGTCGACTTCGGCAGCGGCCGCTCCGGCTTCCTCCACGTGGGCAACGTGCACCCGGCCTACGGCGAAGCCGACGCCGACCCCTTCGCGGTCGCCAACCAGGCCACCGCCGCCGCCGCCGCCGCGGGCGAGGTGGGCGGCGCCAACGGCAACCACGGTCATAACGGCGCCAATGGCGCCGCTGTTGCCGCGCCGCCCGCGCGCATCGGCGACTCCCTGCGGGTCGGCCAGCGGGTGCTGGTCCAGGTCGTGCGGGACCCCGTGCGCGGCAAGGGAGCCACCCTGACCACCTTCGTCTCCCTGGCCGGTCGCCTGCTGGTGCTGATGCCCTCGTTGGGGCGGATCGGGGTCAGCCGGAGGATCCAGGACGAGAAGGAGCGTCAGCGCCTGCGCAGCTCGGTCGAGGCCTGCGCGCCGCCCAACGGCGCCGGCCTGATCGCCCGCACCGCCGCCGCCGGCGCCCCCAAGCGGGCGCTGCAGCGCGACCTCGAGCACGTCCGTCGCCAGTGGGCCTCGGTCGAGCAGGCCTGCGCCGGCGCCGAGGAGCCCACCCTGCTGCTGGCGGAGCTGTCGCCCTCGGTGCGCGCGGTGCGCGACCTGATGGCGGGCGGGGTGGATCGGCTGATGGTGGACGCCGCCGAGGCGGCCGAGGAGCTGAAGCAGTTCCTGGCCGACTACCTGCCGCGTCACCAGCCGGAGATCGAGCTCTACCGGAAGCAGCGCCCGCTGTTCGAGGCCCTCGACATCGAGCGCGACTACCAGCTCCTGTTCCGGCCGCGGGTGCCGGTCGGCACCGGCGCCTCGATCGTGATCCACGAGACCGAGGCCCTGACCGCGATCGACGTCAACAGCGGCCGGATCGACGAGGGCAGCCTGGAAGCCACGGCCCTGGCCGCCAATCGGTTGGCGGCGGTCGAGATCGCCCGCCAGATCCGGCTGCGGGACCTGGGAGGGATCCTGGTGGTGGACTTCATCGACATGACCCAGGCCGCCAACCGCCGCGAGGTCGAGAGCCTGTTCCGGCAGGAACTGCGCGCCGACCGGGCCCGCTTCAAGGCCGGCCGGCTCGGCTCCTTCGGCCTGATGTCGCTGACCCGGCGTCGCCTCGGCACCGGCCTGCCGCGGGCCACCGAATTGCCCTGCGCCCACTGCGGCGGTTCGGGCAGCGCGGTCCAACACCGCGCCGGGGCCTTGCGGGTGCTGCGGCGGCTGCGCGCCCTGGGGCCGGAGCGCCCGTGGAAGCTGCGCGCCCACCCGGGGGTGGTCGGCTACCTGCAGCGGCACCACCAGGAGGCCCTGGAGGCCCTCGGCTTCGCCCTCGAGATGGAGCAGGACCCGGTCCTGGCGCCCGGGGAACTGACCCTCAAGTAGCCGGCGGCGCCCCCTCCCGGCCGCGGCGGGAGGCGGGGAAAAGCTGGGCTGCCAGCTATTTACGACCGCCGATTCGGCCGTTACACTGTCCGGCCCGTTTTCGCGGAGTAGACCTGTGTACGCCATCGTTCGCGACCGATCCCGTTGCCTCACCCTCGCTCCCGGCCAGGAGCTGTGGGTCGACCGTCTGTCCGGCGCTGAAGCCGGCAGCGAGCACACCTTCGACCAGGTCAACCTTCTGAAGAAGGAAGACGGGTCGGTCCTGGTCGGCGCTCCCACCGTGGAAGGCGCCGCCGTCGTCGCCGAGGTCCTCGGCGAGGAGAAGGACGAGAAGCTCTACATCCAGCACTTCCGGCGTCGGAAGAACAGCCGGACCCGGGTCGGCCACCGCCAGACCTACACCCGCATCCGCGTCAAGGAGATCCGCGCCTAGGGCGCAGAGAGAGTCATGGCACATAAGAAAGGCGGCGGCTCGTCCAAGAACGGTCGCGACTCCAACCCCCAGTTCCGCGGCGTCAAGCGCTACGGCGGCCAGCGGGTGCGCGCCGGCGAGATCCTGATCCGGCAGTGCGGCACCCAGTTCCACCCCGGCAAGAACGTCGGCCTCGGTCGCGACTACACCCTGTTCGCGCTCGCCGACGGCGTGGTCGAGTTCCAGTCCCGGCGCCGGGTCGCGGTGCTGCCGCAGGACTGAGCGACGTGCCCTAAGGCGTGTCCCCGCGGGAGGCCGTCAACGGCCTCCCGCGCTTCGTTTCCAGAGGAGATCATGGCGCGCGACGGAATGTTCCTCGATGAAGCCGAGCTGGCGGTGCGCGCCGGCCGGGGCGGCGACGGCTGCATGAGCTTCCGGCGCGAGAAGTACGTCAACTTCGGCGGCCCGGACGGCGGCGACG
>CAZXTO010000208.1:0-6434 GCA_964643675.1 uncultured Planctomycetales bacterium | reverse complement strand
AGACCGCCGCGCGGCGCGCGCCCGGCCGCGCCAGGAGCTCGGTGGCGGCGCCGCTCGCGGCGCCGGTGCGCCAGGCGGTCAGGAAGGTGCCGTCGCAGACTGCGACTGGCTCGCCCGTCGCCGGATCGAGCACCGTGACCAACCCGCTCACCACCGGCCGCCCGCGGGCCGCGTTGTCCGGGAAGACGGAGACCGTCTTGCTGGCCAGACCGACGCCCGGCAGCGCCGCGCCCATGACCAGGGTGGTCCCGGCGCCGGCGTCGACAACGCCGCGCAGCGGCATCGAGGCCACCCCAGCGGCGACTGCGGCGAAGGCTTCCTTCATCGCGGCGATGGCTTCGGCCATCGGCAGAGCTTCTCGCAGCTCGTCGGCGGAGAGGAGGAGGAGGCCAGCCATCTCCTACCGGTTGTCCTTCCTCAACACCCAATTCAGCGGGTCCACCCGCCACTCCGCCCCCGCCGGCAGCACCACCTCGTTGCCGTCCTGGGGCACCTGGATGCGCTGGCGCTGGCCGTTGACCTCGAGCTGCACCGGCATCGGGAAGGGCAGGTCATCCGGCGTGATCCACCGGATCAGGATGCGGTCGCCGCGCTCGGTCACGCTCAGTTCGGGCAGCTCCGGCTGGCGCAGGTAGAGCTCGAAGAACCAGTCCAGGTCCTCGCCGCTGAGGCGCTCGACGATGCCCTGGTAGCCGTCGGTGGTGGCGAAGTGGACCGCGGTGCCGTCGGTGGTCGCCTCCAGCTCCGGGGCGGGGTAGCACAGCAGGCGCATGCTCTCGAGCACCACCTCGCGGCCGAGCAGCCAGCGCAACGTGTGCAGGACCCACTCGCCCTTGAAGTAGATGTCGCTGTCGCTCGGCTTGGCGCCGACCGCAGCCTCCGGGTCGGCGAAGTACATCTGCCCGGAGCTGCGCGGCTCGCGCGGCGCGACCGGCTTCCGGTTGAGGATCTGCGGCCGCACGTCGGCCAGGTACTCGTGGTAGGCCTCGATGCCGAGCTTGTCCTCGATGTAGAGCTTCTGGGCGTAGCTGCCGAAGCCCTCGTGGATCCAGAAGTCGTTCCAGTCGGGGCAGGTGACCAGGTTGGCGAACCACTCGTGCGCGAGCTCGTGGTGGTGCAGCCAGTCGTAGCCGAACTTGTGGCCCTGGAAGCCGTGGCCGTAGGCGATGATCGTCTGGTGCTCCATGCCGAGGTGCGGCGTCTCGACGATGCCGTACTTGTCGGCGCGGAAGGGATAGGGCCCGAAGTTGGTCTCGAACCAGCTCAGGTGCTCCAGGAACTCGTCGAGCGCGGCCGCGGCCTGCTGCTCGCTCTCCGGCAGGGCCCAGAAGGTGACCGGGTAGGTCGAGCCGTCCGGGCTGACCGCCTGGCGGTGGATCTCGACGTAGGGGCCGAGGTTGAAGGCCACGCCGTAGTTGGGGATCGGCGTCGACACCCGCCAGTGGCTGGTGTGGGTGCCGTCGCCGTGGTCCTCGATGCCCAAGCGCTTGCCGTTGGTGGCGACCACCAGGCCGTCGGGGACGCGGAAGTGCAGGTCGAAGGAGCCGGGCTTGTCCGACGGGTGGTCCTTGCACGGCCACCACAGGTCGGCGCCCTCCATCTGGCAGGCGGTCGCGACCCACGGCGAGCCGTCGGCGCTCTGCGACCAGACGAAGCCGCCCTCCCACGGCGGCCGCGGGGCCTCGCGCGGGGCGCCGGCGTAGTGGACCGCGGCCGCGAGCTCGTCGCCGGCGGCGGCCGGCGGGTCGAGCGTGATCCGCAGCCGGCCGCGCTCGTGGGTGAAGGCGGCCTCGGCCTCCCCCACCACGACCTTGGACACGGTCAGCAGCGGGTCGAGGTCGAGCACCAGCACCGGCAGCGACTCGCTGGCCTCGACCGTGGCCGTCAGCACGGCCTCGATCTCCTTGCGTGCCGGGAAGACCTGCATCGCCAGGTCGTAGTGGCGCACGTCGTAGGCCGCCTGCTCGGCGGAGAGCACGCCGCCGGTGTCGCGGACGAGGGCGCCTTCCCCGGCCGCGACCTGGCCGCCCTCGCCCCCCGAGCAGGCGGCGAGGAGGAGGGTGGCGGAGAGGGTGCAGCGGCGCCAGATCCGGTTCGGCATGGCGGGATTCTACGGGCGGCCTCGGTCCGCCTCCCGGACCTAGAATCCGGCCATGCCCTGGATCACCCTTCCGCTGCTCCTCCTCGCTCAAGGGCCCCCGGAACCTCCCCCCAGCGAGGACCACGTCCTCGCCGTCCTCGGCCGCAGCGACTGGACCATCGTGCTCCCCGACGCGGCCAGCGAACTCGAACGAGAGGCCGCCGACCGCCTGGCCGACTTCCTCGAGCGCATGAGCGGCGCTCGTCTACCGGTGGTCGCCGCCGGCCGGGCCCCGGCGACGAAGCGCATCCGCATCGGCGGCGCCGCGCCCGCGCTCCCGGACTCGGTCGGCCTGGGCGAGGACGGCTACGCCATCCTCGGCGGCGACCAGGAGCTCCACCTCCACAGCGGCGGCGGTCTGGGCATCGACTACGCTGTCACCGCCCTGCTCGAGCACTTCGGCTGTCGCCTGTGGGCGCCGGGAGCCCTGCACGTGCCGGGACACGCGGAGCTGCGCCTGCCGCGCGCCTTCGTGATCCTGGAGTCGCCGCGGGTCTGGTTCCGCCACGTCAACTACGGCCCCGCCAAGGACCCGGAGTACCGGCGCTGGCACAAGCTCGACCGCATCCAGGAGGAGGTCGGGCGGCTGTGGGCGCCGTGGTGGGTGCACTCGGTGCTGCGCCACCTGCCGCCGGAGGAGCACTTCGAGGAGCACCCCGAGTGGTACGCCCTGGTCGGCGGCGAGCGGCGGCCGAGCCAGCTGTGCCTGACGAACCCTGAGGTGCTGGAGGCGATGATCGCCAGCATCGAGCGCATGCTCGAAGAGCACCCGGGGGTGCAGTACCTCTCGATCAGCCAGGCCGACAACTACGAGCACTGCCAGTGCCCCGACGCCCGCGCGCTGAACGAAGGCGAGGGCAGCGCGATGGCCGAGACGTTGCAGTTCGTCAACGCGATCGCCGACGCCTTCCCCGATCGCATCATCTCCACCCTCGCCTACCAGTACACCCGCAAGCCGCCGAAGACGATGCGGCCGCGGCCGAACGTCTCGATCATGCTGTGCACGATCGAGGAGGACCGCGCGCGCCCGATCCCGCAGCAGGGCCCGCCTGGCTCCTTCGCCGCCGACTTCGCCGGCTGGAGCGCCATCTGCGACGACATCTTCCTGTGGGACTACCAGGTGCAGTTCGCCAGCCCGGTCGCGCCCTTCCCGAACCTGCGGGTGCTGCAGCCGAACGTGAAGTGGTTCGTCGACAACGGCGTGCGCCACCTCTTCCTGCAGGGCAACGGCCTGCGCACCGAGATGGCCGAGCTGCGCTGCTACCTGCTGGCGAAGCTGGCGTGGGATCCGGACACCGACATCGAGGCGACGATCGACGAGTTCCTGGCCGGCTACTACGGCGCCGCGGCGCCGATGCTGCGGGCCTACCTCGACCTGCTCCACGACGAGATGGAGACGAGCGGCGAACCGCTGCTGATCTACGGAAATCCCGCGCTGGCCAAGGACAGCTGGCTGCGGCGGGAGGTGATGGCGCGGGCGATCAAGCTGCTTTCGCAAGCAGAGCGGGCCGTGGCCGATGCCCCGGTCCTCCGCCGGCGCGTTCGGGCGGCGCGCCTGCCCATGATGTACGCGGAGCTCGAGATCGCGAAGCGCCGCGGCACGCGGCCCGGGGGAGTATTCGAGCGGGTACCGCCCAGGGTCCACGATGCCTTCCTCGACGGTCGGGGCGAGTCCTGGCGCCTTCGTCACCGCATCCCCGAGTTGCTCGATGACTTCCTCGAGGGCTGCGAATCCGCCGGCATCCGCCGCCTGCGCGAGATGGACCTGAGCCTGGGTGAGTACCGCACCACCTGGCAGGCCCTGCTCGATCCGTCACGCCTCCAGCTCGCCAGCTTCGGCGCCGCCGTCACCGCCACTCCCCCGCCGAGCGCCAAGTACGCCGACGGCCAGCCCGCCCGCCTCACCGACGGCATGCCCGGAGGCGACCAGTACCAAGAGAATTGGGTCGGTTGGGAGGGCAGCGACGCCTGGATCACCGTCGACCTCGGCGCGGTGGCTCCGCGGGGCGGATTCCGGTTCTCCGCGCTGCAGGACCCCAAGTCCTGGGTGTGGCTACCACGCGAGGTCCGGGTCCAGAGCTCCCGGGACGGCGACTCTTGGCAGGACCACGCCGTTCTTCGCCACGGCCAGTCCGACCGGGACAAGCGCATCCACCGCTACACCGGTGACCTCGCCGGCGCCGAGCTCCGCTACCTGCGGCTCGTCATCGACGCCGACGAGAGCTGCCCGAGCTGGCACCTCGGCGCCGGCGGGCCGTCCTGGTTCTTCCTCGACGAGATCGAGGTCGCGGAGGGTTGAGCGCCCCACGCCGAGGAGTCCTCTCCCCGCTTCTGGGGCGCCCAACCGGGCTTTCCGATCAGGGGAGGATCTGCAAGGGCACCGCCACCGACGAGACCCGCGGGAATCCGCCGGCGTGCGTGACCGCCGCGAAGTGCAGCGTGGTCCCCACCCACGCGGAAGCAGCACCGGGACCGAGGTCGAGCAGGACGGTGGCCTCGGCCTGTGCGTCCAGGCGGCCGTCCGCGTTCTGAACCAGGGGCTCGAGCGATTGGCTGAGTGTGGCGAACAGCATGGCGTCATAGGACAAGGGGACCTGGATCCCCCCGACCGTCCACGGACCGGTCCCCGATGCCGAGGCCAGCCATTGGTAAGGCCGCCCCGCCTCTTCCGCGGGGAAGCGCAGCTCGTAGCGCACCTGCCCGCCCGTCGCGGATGACAGCTCCCGGACGTCGGCCGCCATGCCGGGCTTGAAGGAGACCGCGATCACGCGCGCCGCCACGCTGAGCAGGAACTCTCCGCGACCGTCGCCATCGATGTCGGCCATGCCGGAGATCGCGTGACCGAGTTGCTCCCAGCTGGCTTGGCCGCGGCGGTCCCCGATCAGGCTGCCGTCGCTGCCGGACAGGAGGCGGGCATGACCTTGCCCCTTGTAGTGGAGCCAGTAGGAGGGCTGGGCGCAGAGGAGGTCATCGACCCCGTCGCCGTCCAGGTCGTCCAGTGCCTCCAGCTCGAGGCCCAGCCACAGGCCGTCCTCCTCACCGACGTGCTCCCAGAGCAGGGCGCCGGTGCTCCCGGACCAGGCGGACACGGCGCCGCAGTCGGTCAGGGTGGAGGTGGTGTATCCAGGGGTGGAGATCAGGTAGTCCTCGGTTCCGTCGCCATCCAGGTCACCGGTGCTGGCGATCGCATAGCCGAAGTCCTCGCCGATCCGGGCTCCTTGGTGGGTCCGGATGGTGGTCCCGGTCGCCCCGGAGATTAAGGAGACGACGTAGTCCCGGTGGTCCTCCTCGCGCAGGAAGTACTCCGCGACCCCGTCGCCGTCGAGGTCCGGCATGCCCTGCTTCGAAGAGAGGAGCGCGCGGTAGTGTCTCCGGAGCACAGCGCCGGTGGCTCCGGAGCGGAGCTGCACCTCGGCCGCGATCCCCCAGCTGAAGGACGGGGCTTCGGCGAGGTAGTCCCCGACGCCGTCGCCGTCGAGGTCGCCGACCGCAGCCAGTCCATAACCGAGGTAGGTGCCGGGGTCGCCGTCCACCTCCTGCAACAGGGCGCCGCTCACCGCGGACCGGACCTCGATCTTGCCGGAGTTGGGGCCCGCCGCGGTGCTCGCGTGGGAAGCCCCGATGGCGAGGTCGAGCAAGCCGTCCCCGTCCGCGTCGTGGCTGAAGGCCAGGGATCGCCCGTAATTGCGCATGGTCGTGTTGACCAGTTCGAGCCGCAGGGCGCCGGTCGCGCCGTCGTGGATCCGCACCCGGCTGGTGCCGCCGAAATCAGCGCCGTAGCCGGCGGCGAATTCGGCGATGCCGTCCCCATTCAGGTCCGGGCCGACCACGAGCACGTCGCAGGACATGCCCCCGGGCGAGGTGGAGTAGAGATCCTCGGATTGGCCGCCGACCAGCTGGGCCAGCAGCGGCGTACACAAGGCGGAGAATGAGAAAAGAGTGGAGAGAGTTCGTTTCATGATCCGATCCTCCCTAGATCGGGCCGGCGCCGGAGTATCCGCATTCCCCCCACCTGCGGCTGGTGGGCCAGAGGGTCGGCGTCAGCGGCTGGCGACCACCGCTCCGTCGAGCACGATCCGGCGTCAGGACGGCGAGGGGCGAGGCGGAGCTGGACCCTCGCCGATGGCGGCGGTTCGCGGGGCTAAATTGCTGGCATGCGACGCCGAGACTTCCTGGCCACCACCGCCGCCGCCTCTGCCGCCGCCTGCTTCGGGGTGGCGTCGGCGGCGGCCCTCCCGGGCTGCGCCGGCGGCCCCGGACACCTCGCCGGCGGTCCGCGCAAGCGCTTCGAAAT
>CAZXTO010000207.1:0-6452 GCA_964643675.1 uncultured Planctomycetales bacterium | reverse complement strand
GGAGAGGATTGAACATGGTCAAGATCGAGAAGAAGGACTTCACCCCCGTCTGCCCGCATTGCGCCAAGCCGGTCGAGCGGCTGGTCAAGGTCGACCGCGGCTGGTTCGGCGTGCACGCCGTGTTCTGCTGCCCGCACTGCAAGAAGATCGTCGGCATGACCGGCACCTCCTGAACCGGCGGTGGAGCTGTTCCGCCCCGTCGGCCTACTGGAGCTGCGCCTGGTCGCGGGCGCCGCCTGGCGCCGCTTCCCGCCGCGCCTGCCGGAGCAGCCGATCTTCTACCCGGTCCTCGAGGAGGACTACGCGGTGCAGATCGCGCGCGACTGGAACACGGCCGACCGCGCCTCGGGCTACGCCGGCTTCGTCACCCGCTTCGAGCTCCGGGACGAGGTCGCCGAGCGCTATCCGGTGCAGCTGGCCGGGGCCGCCGTGCACCGCGAGCTGTGGGTGCCGGCCGAGGAGCTGGAGGACTTCCAGGAGGCCTTCCTGGGGCCGATCGAGCTGCGCTCGAGCTACTACGGGCCGCGCTTCGAGGAGGAGCTGGATCCCGCGAGCGGCTTGCCGGTCTCGGTCGCGCGCGCCCTGCCGGATCCGGGGTAGGATCGGCGCACCGCCGCCCGATGCCGCTCCACACCAAGATCCTCGTCTACGCGATTCCCTTCTTCCTGCTCACGCTGGTGATGGAGATGGCCTGGGACCACCGCAAGCGGAGCGGCCACTACCTGCCGAAGGACGCGCTGACCAGCATCGGCCTGGGGCTGGGTTTCCTGGTGGTGTCGGCGGGCTGGGGCGTCCTCACCTGGACGGCCTACTCCTTCGGCCACCAGCACCGGCTGTTCGAGATCCCGCTGACGTGGTGGTCGATCGCCTTGCTGGTCGTGCTCGAGGACCACAGCTACTACTGGTACCACCGCATGAGCCACGAGGTCCCGTCCTTCTGGGCGGCGCACGTGACGCACCATTCGTCCGAGCACTACACGCTCGCGACCGCGCTGCGCCAGCCGTGGACCACCGGCTGGTACTCGTGGATCTTCTGGACGCCGCTGTGCTGGCTCGGCTTCCACCCCGGCTGGGTGCTGGCGCAGCAGGCGGTCAACCTGGTCTACCAGTACTGGATCCACACCCCCTTCGTCGGCAAGCTCGGCGCCTTCGGCTGGGTCTTCAACACGCCCTCGCACCACCGCGTGCACCACGGCAGCAACCCGCGCTACATCGACCGCAACCACGCCGGCATCTTCATCGTCTGGGACCGGCTCTACGGCACCTTCGAGCCGGAATCGGAGCCGGTGGTCTACGGCATCACCAAGCCGGTGCGGAGCTACAACCTGCTGTGGCTCAACCTGCACGTCTACGCCGACCTGTGGCGCGAGGCGCGGCGGACGCGCTCGTTGTGGGGCGGGCTGAAGGTGTTCCTCGGTCCGCAGCGGCGGGTGCAGGAGCGCTACCTCCCCTGACCCATGTGTGACTTCGTGCTCCTGACCTTGCCTGCCCACGCCGACCTGACGGCGCTGGGCGAGCGCGTCGGGAACCCGCTGGAGGAACGGGAGATTCCTTCCCTGCAGGCTGAGCTACCGGCCAGGACCCGGATCGTTCGCTGGCGCGGCGGCCGCTGCGACTGCGGCACCCCGATCGGTTCGCTCCGCCTGCCGGGATCGGCGGAGGCGCGGCGCGAGCTGAGGGAGCTGGAGCAGCGGCGCAAGCGAGGATGGGGGGCCGCCAAGATCGATCGCTGGCTGGCGGAGAAGGAGAAGGTCCATCGGCGAGAAGTCGCGCGGGTAGAGAGCGCAGGCCGGGCTCCCGTGCCGGCGCTGGTGTGGTGGACGGAAGCCCTGCAGGTAGTCGGGGAGGGAGTGGGCCGGGCGCCGGTCGGTCTGATCAAGCAGGTGTTCTCCGGGGAGCTCAGCGCTGGAGCCGGACCCTTGATCCGGACCGAAGACCATTCGCTGGCGGAGGCCACCCCTTCCTTCCTCGTGGCGGTCGAGGACGACGTGCACTACCGTTTCCATCCATGAGCATCCGGCCCCACTTGCTCCTCCTCGGCGCCTTGGTCCTCGGCGCTGCCGGCTCCGCCCAGGAGTCCGCTGGCTCCGTGGAGCCGCCGCCGAACTTCGTCTTCTTCCTCGCCGATGACCTCGGCTGGACCGACCTCGGCGCCTACGGGAGCAGCTTCTACGACACCCCGAGTCTGGACGCGCTCGCCGAGAGCGGGGTGCGCTTCACCGACGCCTACGCCGCCTGCCCGGTGTGCAGCCCGACCCGGGTCTCGATCCTGACCGGCAAGTACCCGGCGCGGCTGGCGACCACCGATTACTTCGGCGCGGCGCAGCCGGAGAAGTGGAAGCGCGAGACGCCGCTCTTGCCGGCGCCCTACCTCGACCGGCTGCCGCACGAGGAGACCACCCTCGCCGAGGCGCTGCAGGAGGCCGGCTACGCGACCTTCTTCGCCGGTAAGTGGCACCTCGGGCCCGAGGGCTGGTGGCCCGAGGACCAGGGCTTCGACGTCAACCGCGGCGGCATCACCCGTGGCGGCCCCTACGGCGGCAAGAAGTACTTCTCGCCCTACGGCAACCCGCGGCTCGAGGACGGCCCCGAGGGCGAGCACCTGCCGGCGCGGCTGGCGGCGGAGACAGTCAATTTCATCACCGAGCACCGGGAAGAGCCCTTCCTCGCCTACCTGAGCTTCTACTCGGTCCACACGCCGCTGATCGGCCGCCCCGACCTGGTCGAGAAGTACCGCGCGCGCAAGGAGGAGCGCGGCCTCGCCGCCGCGTGGGGGCAGGAGGGCGCGCGCAAGGTCCGGCTGGTGCAGGAGCACGCCGTCTACGCCGCCATGGCCGAGGCCATGGACGCCGCCGTCGGCGAGGTCCTCGCCGCGCTCGAGCGGCTGGAGCTGGCCGACCGCACGGTGGTGATCTTCATGTCCGACAACGGCGGCCTGTCGACCTCCGAGGGCCACCCGACCAGCAACCTGCCGCTGCGCGCCGGCAAGGGCTGGCTGTACGAGGGCGGCATCCGCGAGCCGATGATCATCCGCTGGCCGGGGGTGGCCGCGGCGGGCAGGGTCTCCGCCGCGCCGGTCACGAGCACCGACTTCTACCCGACGATGCTCGACATGGCCGGCCTGCCGCCGCGGCCCGAGCAGCACCTCGACGGCATCAGCCTGGCGCCGCTCCTGCGCGGGGACGAGGGGGCGACCGCCGCCGCCGCCGAGCGCGCGCTGTACTGGCACTACCCGCACTACGGCAACCAGGGCGGCCGGCCCGGCGCCGCGATCCGGGTGGGGGACTGGAAGTTGATCCGTTGGTACGGCGAAGCCGAGCCGGAGCTCTACCACCTCGGTGGAGATCCTGGCGAGTCCCTCGATGCCGCCGCGGCTGATCCCATGCGTGCCGCCGCCCTCGACGGCCAGCTCACCCGTTGGCTGGATCAAGTCGGGGCACGCCTCCCGAGCCCGAACCCTGCCTGGCAGGAAGGGGATTGAGCGGGTCGGCGCCTAGTCGGTCGCCTGGGCGGCCGGCGCTTCCGCGGCCTCGATCGGCGCCGCCGCTCCGAACCAGCTCCGCCCGCGGCCGCGCCGAAGCAGCCAGGCGGCGAAGGCGCTGAACACCGCCACCCCGCCGAGGATCAGGATCATGCGGCCGACCGGGGCGCCGTGCTGGGCGCGGATCTGGGCCAGCTCCCAGGCGGTCAGCAGCCAGATCCCGGCGCCGAGCACCAGGATGACCTGCACCAGGCGACCGGCCCAGGCTCGCGGCACGGTCAGGAGGGCCAGCGCGGCCACGCAGGCGGCCGCGACCTCCAATTTGCCGCCGCGCAGGAAGTGGGCGGCGAGGGCGAGCAGACCGAGGGCGGCGGGGAGCAGGCGGAAGAACAGCATGGCGGGACGGGCGCGGCGGCCCGATCCTGGTCCTAGGCCTCGAAAGCGGGCCCGACCAGTCCTAGGGAGCAGAGCCATGGCCGATCTCAAGACCCAGCAGAACGACGACAGCGTCGAGGACTTCCTCAACGCGGTCGAAGACGAGCAGCGCCGCAGCGACAGCTTCGCCGTGTGCAAGATCATGGAGGAGGTGATCGGCGAACCGCCCAAGATGTGGGGGCCGAGCATCGTCGGCTTCGGCAGCTACCACTACGTCTACGCCAGCGGCCGCGAGGGCGACTGGATGCTGACCGGCTTCTCGCCGCGCAAGCAGGCGCTGACCCTCTACATCATGTCCGGCTTCAGCGAGTACGAGGACCTGATGGCCCGGCTCGGCAAGTACAAGACCGGCAAGTCCTGCCTCTACGTCAAGAAGCTCAGCGACGTCGACGAAGAGGTGTTGCGCGAGCTGATCCGCCGCTCGGCCGAGCACAAGGCCGCCGGCGGCGAGGGCGGCTGCTGAGAGGCGGCGCGGCGCGGTTCCGGCCTCGCCGGCCCCGGCCCCGGACTCGACCCCGCGCCCTCAGTCCTCCTGGGCGCGGTCCATGCCCGCGCGCAGGTCGACCATCTCGCCGCCGTTGTTCTCGGCCAGCCGCTTCAGGAAGTCCGCGCCGGCCGCGCCGGCGGCGATGGTGTGGATGCGGGCGCCGCGGTCGCGGTTGATCTGAGCGATGCCCATCAGGATGTCGCCGGGCGCGGTGCGCCGACCGGCGCTGGGCATGCCGTCGGTGAGCACGAAGACGGTCTGCACCTCGTCCATCTGCAGCGCGCGAACCAGCGCGTCGTAGAGGTTGGTGCCGCCGTAGGGCGTGGTCCGCTCGAGCAGCTCGACCGCGGCGGCGACGTTCTCGGCGTTGGCCGGCGCCAGCTCCTCGCGCCACGGCTCGGCCGCGCTGCCGAACAGGATCACGTTGAACAGCGAGCTCTCCGGCAGGCCGCCGATCACCTCCTGGAGCGCCTTCGCGAAGCGCCGGTAGTCGCTCTGCTCGCTGCCGCCTCGCCGCGCGCTCATCGAGCCGCTGATGTCGAGCACGAAGATCACCCCGCCGCGCGGGACGCGCAGGCCGTGGTAGGTGGCGGCGGTGTCGCCGGCCGCGGCTCGCCGCGCCTTCAAGGCGGCGAGGGTGGCGGCCGCCTCCTCGGCCGGGGGCAGCGCCAGCGCGGGGTCCTGGTCGGCCAGCCAGCGCCGCCAGGCGCGGAAGTTCATGCCGAAGCCCTCGCCGGTCAGCAGCTCGAGGGCGTCGGCGATCTCGCTGCGCAGGACGTCCTGGCGCGCTTCGCCGGCGCCGATCAGCGGCAGCAGGGCGGCCGGGCTGCGCAGCCCGAGCAGGGCGTCGACGGCGGCCGAGACCACCCGCCAGTCCTCGTCGCCGAGGTTGGCGACCGCGGGATCGAGGGCGAGTTCGGCCGGCAGGCAGCGCAGCGCGGCGGTGGCGTGACGGCGCAGCGCTGGGTCGTCGTGGCGGGCGAGGTAGACCACCTTCTCGCGCGCCTTGGCCGGCACCTCGCCGAGCTGGCCCAGGCCCCACAGGCACTCCTTGCGGGTGTCGCGGCTGGGGTGATTGAGGCGCTTGGCCAGGGCATCGGCGGCGCCGGCCACGCGCGCCATCACCAGGCCGCGGACCACGGTCGCGCGCACCTCCTCGTCATCGTGGCCCAAGGAGCCGAGCAGGGCCTTGGCGCAGTCCTCGGGCGCGTGCGGCGCGGCGGTGGCGATGGCCTCGATCAGCTTCATCGCCAGCACCTCGTCGCGGGTGCGCAGGGCGCGGATCAGGACCTTGATCTCCTCCTGGTCGTCGGCCGAGTTGAGCGCCCGGGTCAGCTCCTCCTGCAGGCCGAGCAGCCGCTGGTCGGTGGCGGCCTCGACCAGGGCGCGGAAGCCGTCCTTGCTGCCGAAGGCCTGCAGGGCGTGGATCGCGTTGCGCTGGACCAGGCGGCTCCGGTCGCCGAGCGCCTTCTCGAGCCGGTCCATGCCCTTGCGCAGGCCGAGCGCGCCGATCCCGCGCATGCCCTCGGCGCGCAGGTGGTCGCCGCTGGCGTCGGAGGCCTCCCAGACCATGCCGCTCAGGTCCTCGGCCTGGTGCTCGAGCAGGACCTGCAGGATCGCCAGCCGGACCTGGTCCTCGTCCTCGCGCTTCCAGCGCTTGCGGATCCAGGGGAGCTGGTCGTCATAGCGCTCGGCGAGCTGGCGCAGGGCCTCGGCGCGGGCCGGGGCCGGGCCGGCGGCGGCGATCTGGCGCAGGCTGTCGAAGGCCATCGCCTCGGGCAGGTAGCGCAGCGACCAGGTTGCGGTCCGGGCGGGCCGGCCCTCCTGCTCCAGCGCCAGCTCGCGCAGGGTGTCACTCGCCTCGGCCGTGCGGAGCATGCCGACGCGGTACAGCAGCCGGTTGAGCTCGTAGCCGGGCCGCTCCGCCTGCAGCCGGCGGTCGATCAGCTGCTTCAGCTCCGCCAGCTGTTGTGCCGGCGTCGGCGGTGCCTCGGCGGCGGCGTCCTGCGGCGCGGCTGGGAACGACGCTCGGGCCGCGGCCGCCGCGGG
>CAZXTO010000206.1:0-6498 GCA_964643675.1 uncultured Planctomycetales bacterium | reverse complement strand
GGGCCTTCTGGTGGTCACCGCCGGGGCCGTGGCAGGACTCGCACTGGACGCCCATCTCCTTCGGGAACTTCTTGTCGACCTTCTTGGTGTCTTCCCAGTGCGAGAGGGCGGTGACGTGGCACTTCAGGCACTCCGGAGCCTTGGACGCATCCTCGATGCCCTTCTCCTTGGCGATCGCCTTGGCCTTATCACTCTTCAAGGTCTCGAAGGCCTTGGCGTGCGGGCCCTTGGTCCACTTGTCGTAGGTCTCACCCACCTTGTTGTGGCACATCTTGCACTTCTTCGAGCCGACGTATTTGCCGGCGGAGGCGTCGATGGCCTTGAGGGCGGCGGACTCCTTCTTGCTGGCGGCGTCCTGCGGATCCTGGCTCACCAGAGGGCCGGCGATGCCGAGCACCAGCGCGGCGAGGCCGGCGAAGAGAAGGTGCTTGCGGGAGATTCCCATGAGGTTTGGCTTTGCGTTGGGTTGCTAGGGAAGGCGCCCGGGAGGGCGAATGACGACCGCACTATGCCAGGCCGCCGGACATATACATCCCTAATCCATGCCCAGAGGGCCACAAGGTTTCCCTCCCCTGAGGGCAAAAAACTTGGTGGGGGAGGCAAGAGCGGACGGCCGAGACCTGTTTCGCCGGCGACGGGATTCCACGCGGACTTTGTGCTTTCTGGGCGGTGCCGGGAATCACCACGATTCCTACCGCCAATCAGGCCTCCAAACCATTTGCGGAAAACTACTTCGGAAGGGGTGTGGAAAAAGAAAGCAGGAATGCATCCTTGTCAAGGGTGCCCATGGGTTTAGCACCTGACCGGGTCCGGTTGCTTTCGCAGGGCCGGCCTCCTCGCTCTTCTCATGAATACCGCACGTCAAGGCCAGCCTCCTGACACCGCACCGTGGCACCGCCTGCTTCCGGCCGCCTTCCTGGCGATCGGGCTCGCCGGGCCGGCGGTCGCCCAGGACCTGGGCGAAGGCGACCCTGGTGCTCCCCCGGATCCGGCAGTCGCCGGCCCCAGCTGGGAGCTCCGCGGCCGGCTCGACGCCTGGTTCCGCTCCCGCAGCCAGGACCGCCTCGACGAGAGCGACCGCGACGCCGTGCTCACCGGCTTCCTCGACGGTTCGCTCCGTGATGCGGAGGGCGGCGAGGATTTCCGATTCCTGTTCGATGGGGTCTTGACCGCCGACCTGGACGGCCTCGAGCGGCCGCGGGAGTCCTACTACGGCCTCGGCGACACCCGCAACTCCGACACCCACGGCTTCATCTACGCCGCCTGGGCCGAGAGCGCGGCGGTGGTCGACGGCCTCAAGCTGCGCGCCGGCCGACAGGAGATCCACCGCGAGGACGCGCTCTACTTCGACGGCCTGCGCGTCGACGCAGCCTCGAACGGCCCGATCACCGGCGTGCTCTACGCCGGCTCGCCGGTGCGCTTCTACGAGTCCGACCGCACCGGGGACTTCCTGGGCGGCTTCGGCCTGCGCTGGGCGGCTCGCCCCGGCTTGCGAGTGGGCTTCGACGAGGTCTTCTTCCGCGACCGGGCGCCTGCAGGGGACCGCAGCCAGGTCATCAACAACAACTTGAGCTTGTTGACGGCCCACTGGGCGGCGGGGACCGACACCATGATCCGGGCCTCCTCCTCCTGGATCGGCGCCGATGCCCGCCGCCAGCAGGTCTCCATGATCTGGAGCCTGCCGGAGCAGGGCTGGTGGAGCCGGGTCCACCTCCGCCACCAGAGCGACTACGGCGAGGTGGTGGTCACCGACCTCTCGCCCTTCGCCGCCGTGCTCGGTGACGTCGCCCCGTACTGGAGCGGCAGCGCCGAGCTGCACCGCCGGCTGGGCAAGACCGACTTCGGCCTCGGCTACAGCGGCCGGTGGCTCGACAACTCGGACGACGAGGGCCTCTACGACCGCGAGTACACCCGCTGGTTCCTGCTCTTGAGCCAGGAGGACTTCCCGGTCGAACGCATGAACGCCGGCCTGCGCGGCGACCTGTGGGACGTCGGCACCAGCGGCCTGGTCGCCGCCGGTGCCTACCTGGCCTGGCTGCCGGACGATGCCAGCCGCTACGAGCTCGGCACCGACTTCAGCAAGTACCGCTTCGATGCCTACTCCGGTCGCGAGTACCTCGACGACCGGCAGTACTACTTCCGTCTCCGCCACCGGGTCTCGGAGCAGCTGAGCTTGCGCTTCCGAGCTGCCTGGGACCGCTCCCAGTTCGGGACCGACACCCTGCTCGAAGCCGCCGTGGCGCTGGAGTTCTGAGATGAGCGCGCGCACCCACCGAGCCTTCTTCCTCGCTTCCGCAGCCGCCTTCGTCGCCGCCTGCTCCCTGGTCCTGCCGGATCCGGGGCCGCCGGTGCCTGGACGGGCGGGCGTCTTCCCGCACGCTCCGCACGCCGGCGAGGACGGCGGCATGGGCTGCATCGACTGCCACGCCGGCGCCGAGAGCACCGCGCGGGCCGGCATGCCCACGCTCGAGGACTGCGGCGCCTGCCACGAGCTCGAGCTCGACCCGGACCTGCCGCTGGCCAGCCAGCCCGCCGGCTTCGTGCTGCCGGGCGACCAGGAGGCCACCTGGTCCTCGGTCACGGCCGCCAACGTCGACACCGCCTTCTCCCACGCCGTTCACGTCGAGGCCGGGGCCGACTGCGAGGTCTGCCACGAGGGCGTGGCCGAGAGCGACGCCACCGACTGGGACTGGAAGGTGAGCATGGAGGAGTGCGCCGGCTGCCACGAGGCCGACGGCTCCGACCTCGGCGGCTGCGAGGCCTGCCACGCCGGCATGGGCCGCGACACCATGCCCGCCAACCACGACGGCGGCCTCTGGATCCGCCAGCACGGCGCCTTCGGCATCGACGGCGTGCGCTGCCCCTCCGAACCGGCCAAGGACTGCGCCTTGTGCCACACCGAGTCCTCCTGCGACTCCTGCCACGCGCGGAGCCTGCCGATGGACCACACCGAGGCCTGGCGGACCCGCGGACACGGCTTCGCGGCCTCGATGGAGCGCGAACGCTGCGACACCTGCCACAAGGAGGATTCCTGCGTGCGCTGCCACCAGACTGCCACCCCGATCTCCCACCGTGGGATCTGGGGCGGGGCCACCAGCGCCCACTGCGGCAGCTGCCACCTCCCGCTCGGCGCCGACGACGGCTGCGCGACCTGCCACCGCAGCGCACCGAGCCACCGGCTCGCGACCTCGATCCCGGGCGGTACCCACCCCGGATCGAGCTCCGACTGCCGTTCCTGCCACTTCCCGCTCGACCACTTCGACAACGGTCAAGCGTGCACCCTGTGCCACCGTTGACCGTCCTGCACCAGCCGCAAAGACCATGAGGCTCTCCCGAATCCTGACCGTTCTTCTTCTCCTGGCCGTCGTCGTCCTGCCGGCTGGCTGCTTCAACTCCTCCGGCTCCGCGAGCGCGGCGGTGAAAGCCTGGTTCAAGGGCCGCGTGGTCGGCACCGCCGGTGAGGGGGTGGCCGGAGCCACGGTCTACCTGGTGCCGGCGACCTCGCTGCCGACGACCAAGATCACCTCGGCCTCGATCCGCACCGGGACCTCCGAGGGCTTCGACGAGCCGCTCGAGGACCTGGTGGCCGCTTCCGGCACGACCTTCACCCGGGCGGTGACCGGCGCCAGCGGTCGCTTCCAGATCAACACCGTGCCGGACGGCTTGTTCTTCGTCTACGTGGCGCCCGCGGGGACGGAGTACCTGCCGGGCGGCAGCATGTGCCGCGACTCGGTGAGCGCCACCGGGCTGCGCGGCCAGAACCTGACCCTGACCCTGTCCTCCTCGCCGAGCAGCGCCGCGACCTTCGTCGGCATGAGCGCCTGCCTGGCCTGCCACGCCGAATACGCCACCGAGAAGGGCCTGGCCCACCGGCTCGGCTTCACGGTCCCGAACCCGCCCAGCGGGCTGCAGACGCTGGGGGAGCACCCCGAGCTGTTCGGCGGCCTCGACGACTTCCTCGAGGCGGCGGCCTACACCGGCGGCACCCCGGTCTACCACTACGACCTGGACACCGGTCGCGGCTTCGACAAGTTCAAGACCAGCCTGACCGACCCGAGCGGCAGCGGCACGGTCTACGCGATCCTGTGGCTGTGGAAGGACACCGCCACCGACGAGTACAAGATCACCTTCGAGAACGTGATCACCCCGAGTGATCCGATGAACCTGATGGAGCGGGTGGTCCAGCTGCTCTACGGCGGCGCGGTCTACAAGCAGCGCTACTGCATCGAGTGGCCGTCCCGCAACGCGCTCTACCCGGTCCTGCAGTACCAGAGCTCCGGCGACGACGACCGCTACGACCGCACCCGAAACCAGTTCCGGGACTACCACCTGGACTTCTACTGGGACACGGCGACCGACACCTTCAAGGCCCCCGACGTCTCCAAGAACATCTCGCGCAACTGCCTCGGCTGCCACGCCACCGGCTTCACCCAGTCCCTGGACGGGGGCACCGGCGAGGTGGTCTGCGACTCGGTCGAGGACGTCAACGGTGAGTACGACATCGACGGCGACGGTCTCCTGAACGACCTCAACATCGGCTGCGAGACCTGCCACGGCGCCGGCTCGGAGCACGTCGCGGCGCAGGAGGCGCGCTACATCATCACGCCGGAGAACCTGTCGCCGACGCGCGCGTTGATGACCTGCCAGCGCTGCCACGACCGCCTGGTCGGCGCCGGCTCCCTGGCGGCCAACGACCACCCGATGAGCGCCGCCGGCGAGTTCGCGCCCGCCGGGATCAGCCGCTCCGACTACCTGTCGACCTACACCACCACCAAGGGGCCGGCGGCGTCGAAGAACTGGCCGGATGACATCCACGCCAAGAGCCACCACCAGCATGGGCCGGACTTCATGAAGTCCGTGCACTACCGCAACCCCTACGAGCTCCTCACCTGCTTCGACTGCCACGACATGCACGGCGCCACCGGCTACCGCTACGGCCTGATCGCCGACCCGGACGCGCCGGATCAGCCGCTGTGCCAGACCTGCCACGAGCCCAACCTGGGTGACTCGGTGGCCCACACCGAGGCCATGACCGGCCAGGCTCACGGCAAGGCGGCGACCACCTGCATCCTGTGCCACATGCCGCGCTCCGCCAAGACAGGCGCCGGCGGCTACGGGATCCTGCTCGATACCCCGACCGGGACCAGCACGGATCCGGACATCACCTACTTCGAGAACGACATCAGCTCGCACGTGTTCGACGTGCCGCTGAAGACCAACGTCGGCGTGGCCGGAGTCACGCCGGGAAGCGCGATGCCGATCCCCTACACCAACAACTGCGGCACCTGCCACGACGCTTCCAACCTGCAATACTCCGACTAAGGACTCCAGGAGGGAGGGGAGCCCCCCGCTCCACGCCCTCGGGTGCCACGGGGCACCAAACGCGGAGAGGTGCGGCGCGAGCCGCACCTCTCGGCAATTTTGCGCTCTGCTGCTCCGCGGGCGGGGCCGCGCCTGGGCCGGGGGCGGCGAAGCGCCCGCTGGCGGTGGCAGAATGGCGGGATGGGGATCGCAGCCGGAATGATGACGGGGCTGGCTTGGGTGGCGCAGGCGCCCGAGATCGAGGCCGTTCCTGCGGCAGGGTGGGAGGTGGTGGAGCTCGAGGCGCCGGCCGACGGGCGGGCGTGGTGGCCGGCCTTCGCCGCGGGCGGAGAGGAGCCGAGCCTGCTGTGGACCGAGCAAGGGGAGGAGGGCGCCCGCCTGCTGCGCTCACGGTGGTCCTCGGCGGGTTGGCGCGCGGCGGAGCAGGTGGCCTCGGGGCCGGACTGGTTCGTGAACTGGGCGGACTTCCCGCAGATGGCGGTGGGCGACGATGGGCGTGCCCTGGCGGCCTGGCTGGCCGCCTGCGGCGAGGGCAGCTTCGCCTACGGTGTGCGGCTGGCGCTGAGCGCCGGCGGCGCGGCGGGCGCCGCCGGCCGCGGCATGGACGAGGAGTGGCAGGGGCGGGGATGGCTGCACCGGGACCAGCAAGCGGTCGAGCATGGCTTCGTCTCCTTGCAGCCCCTGCCCGGCGGCGGCTTCGGGGCGGCCTGGCTGGACGGTCGGCAGGGGGACCGCATGGGCCTGTGGGCCGCGCGGCTGGCCGCCGATGGCGCCGTGGAAGCCGAGTGGATGCTCGACCCGATGACCTGCGACTGCTGCCAGACCGACGCGGTGGTGCTGACGGACGGCGTCATGGTGGTCGCCTACCGCGACCGCAGCGCCGAGGAGCTGCGGGACATCGCGGTGGTGCGGGGGCGGCCGGAGGAGCCGGCGAGTTGGAGCCGCCCGCGGCTGGTCCACGCCGACGGCTGGTTGATGCCGGGTTGTCCGGTGAACGGGCCGGCCCTGGCCGCGCGGGGCGGAGAGCTGGCGGTGGTCTGGTTCACGATGGGGGCGGACGCCCGGCCGCGGGTGTCCTGCGCGCTGTCGCGCGACGGCGGCGTCTCCTTCGGCGCGCCGACCACGGTCGACCTGGGGCAGCCGCTCGGGCGGGTGGACGCCCGCTACCTGGCCTCG
>CAZXTO010000205.1:0-6518 GCA_964643675.1 uncultured Planctomycetales bacterium | reverse complement strand
CCAACCCCGCCGGCAAGTGGGGCATCACGGTCGCCTTCCTCGGCGACCTCAACGGCGACGCCCGCAGCGAGTTCATCGCCGGGGCCTTCCAGGCCAGCGCCGGCGGCCTCTACCAGAACGGCCGCGCGATCGTCATGGACGGCGCCACCGGCGGCCTGCTGTTCAACCTGATCGGCGACAAGGTGCACGCCGAGTTCGGCTTCGCCGCGGCCTCGGCCGGCGACATCAACGGCGACGGCACGCCCGACTTCATGGTCGGCGCCCCCACCGACAACACCCCGATCCACCACGCCGGCAAGATCTTCGTCTACTCCGGCGTCGACGCCAGCGTGATCCACGAGCTGCACGGCCTGTGGGACTCCGGCCACATGGGCGGCCGGCTGGCGAACGCCGGCGACGTCAACGGCGACGGCACCCCGGACATCATCGGCGGCGCGGTGGCGGCCTCGATGAACGGCAACGTCAAGGCCGGCGCGGTCCGGGTCTGGTCGGGCCTGGACGGCTCCCTGATGTACCAGATCACCGGCACCCACGGCGGCCAGCAGCTCGGCGAGTGCGTGGCCGCGGCCGGCGACCTGAACCAGGACGGCTTCGACGACTTCGCCATCTGCGGTCCGCAGAGCGACGCCAACGGCCTCAGCCTGTCCGGCTCGCTGTTCCTGCACTCCGGCCTCGACGGCAGCCTGCTGGCCCAGTTCGACGGCGCCGCCGCCGGCGACGAGTTCGCCAGCTGGGTGGACTTCGGCGACGACTACGACGGCGACGGCCGCCCCGACTTCCTGATCGGCGTGCCCGGCGACGACAGCGCCTCCGCCGACGCCGGCGGCAGCCAGCTGCTGAGCTACGACCCCTACCTCGACTTCGGCCCGCTGCGCCTGTCGGCGGCCGCCGGCGGCAGCCTGCAGTGGGACATCGACTTCCCGCTCAGCGAGGCCGGCCTGAACTACGTCGTGCTGCTCTCCCGCAGCGGCACCGGGCCGAGCAGCTTCCACGGCCTCGAGGTCCCGCTGACCCAGGACAGCCTGTTCCAGTCGGTCAGCACCGGCAGCTTCCCCAGCGGCTTCGTCGGCGCGGTCGGCGTGCTCGACGCCAACGGCGACGGCAGCGCCAGCTACAGCGCCGCCGCCGGGGCGATGGCCAACTTCGTCGGCCGCCGCTTCTGGTCGGCCGCGATCTCCTACGTGCCGAACACCGCGACCAGCCTCTCGAGCGCCTCGGCGATGCTCGAGATCACTCCCTGACCTGGGGAAACGGTCCATCCGGGGCCACTGAAATCCCATCCTGGTAGGGTGGCCGTAGTTCGATTCCGCTACGGCCGCCACGCCATGCAGTCCCCTTCCCGGTCTATTTCTCTCGCCGCCCTCGCTTTCTTCGCCTCCCTCTGCCCGCCCCCATTGTCGGGACAGACCGTTGGCGGCGGGTTTCGCCCAATCTTCGAGCGGCTCCAAGAAGCCGGCGATATGGAGCTCGGTTCCGCAGTCTCCGGCGCCGGCGACGTCAACGGAGATGGGTTCGATGACGTCATCCTCGGGGACTACATGAGGTCCGCCCAAGGGAACGCCGGGGCGGGTCATGCCCACGTCCACTCGGGAGCCGATGGCCGGTTACTCCACCGATGGAAAGGACACGCATTCATGGAGGGATACGGGTACTCCGTCTCCGGTGCCGGGGACATCGATGGAGACGGCTTCGCCGATGTGATCGTGGGATCCCTCCGGGGCCCGGTCAGCGGCAAGCTCGGCGCTGTATACGTCTACTCCGGGGTCGACGGCGCCATGCTCTTCCAATTCCACGGCCGGGAGACCTACAGCCGCTTCGGCTGCTCCGTCTCCGACGCCGGCGACGTGAATGCCGACGGGGTGGGCGACCTGATCGTCGGCGCCGAGGAGGTGGAACTCGATCGCACCGGGGCTGCCTATGTCTTCTCTGGCGCGGACGGTAGCCTCCTGCATGAGTGGAAAGGAGGGGGAACGAAGAGCTACTTCGGTTGTTCCGTCTCGGGTGCGGGAGACGTCAACTCGGACGGCTTCGACGACCTGATCGTGGGCGCCCACGGGGCCACCACCTCCTACCTCCTGGCGGGTTCAGCGAGCGTCTACTCCGGGGCGGACGGCACCCTGCTCTACCTCTGGGGTGGATCCCACCCCTATGACAAGCTGGGCTCCTCGGTCTCCCGCGCCGGGGACATCGATGGGGATGGATACGACGACGTGCTCGTCGGGGCGGAAGGGGACGGGCCCACGGGAGCGGGCTCGGTCTTCCTCTACTCCGGCGCGACTGGCTCCCTCATCTTTCAGTGGGATGGCTCCGAGCCCGACGACGCCTTCGGCGACTCCGTCGGGGCCGCAGGCGACGTCGACGGCGACGGTTTCGTGGACCTCATCGTCGGGGCCTCCGCGGCCGACGCTGGCGGGAAGACGGACGCGGGGATCGCCTACCTCTACTCCGGGAGCAATGGAGCCCTCATCCGCCAGTGGGAGGGCACTGACAGAAGAGAAAACCTCGGCCGCTCCGTCGCCGGCGCAGGGGACCTCAACCGAGATGGGCTCGATGACCTCCTCGTGGGGGCCTCCTATTCAATCCCCGTCACCGGATACGGCTTCCACCCTTTCCTGGTCTCGGACACCTCGACTCTTCCTGCCTCCACACCCGGCGCCGTCCGCTTCGCCCTCGACTTCTCCCGAATCGCCGCCGACCACGGATACCGAGTCCTCTTGTCTCTCTCGGGTGAAGGTCCCCTCAACTACGGGATCCAGATCCCCCTCACCATGGACACCCTCGTGGAGGAGAGCTCCGCGGGGAGCTTCCCTTCCTTCATGGTGCCCTTCCAGATGAACGGGTTCCTGAATTCAGAAGGGAGGGCTTTCGCGGGATTCTCGACCCCAGCCGGGATTCCGCCGAGCGGGATCGGCAAGACGCTCTACTTCGCCGCAGTCGCGAGCCCTCCGGGCGGCACGCCGGAAGCAAGTTCCGTCGTCGTCCCGATCACGATTCTCCCCTGAAGAGCGCCCGAGGGAGGGCGAAGGGGTGGGCCCCCTCCGCGGCAGGACGCCGCTCCCTAACCGTCGACCGCGCTGATCTGCCCGAGCAGGTCCTCGCGCCCGGGGAACAGCGCCGCCCCCTGCCGCCACACCCGCAGCGCGTCCTCCGCGCGGCCGGTCTGCTGGTAGAGGTTGCCGAGGATCAGGTAGGTGTCGGCGTAGGCCGGGATCGCGGCGCTCGAGCCCTGCTGGTCGACCAGCAGCTCGAAGTGCTGGATGGCCTCGTTCTGCTTGCCGAGGAAGGGCGGCCAGTTGGACAGCGAGACCGCCTTGGTGAAGCGCGCCTCCCAGTGCGCCGGGTCCGCCTGCAGGGCCTGGTCGAAGGCGGCGTCGGCCTTCATCGCCCAGGCGCCGGCCTCCGGGGTGTTGCCGACCTCGAAGACCTTGTTCAGGTAGCCCTCGCCCAGCAGCAGCTGCACGTCCGGATCGGCCGGGTTGTCCTCGGCGTACTGCTCCAAGGCCTCCAAGACCTGGTCGGCCAGGCCCGACTCCCGGATCCGGTTCCACAGCTCGGCCCGCTGGTCGAAGTCGAGGCCGTCGGCGAACAGGGCCTCGAAGGCGCTGTCGGCGTCGGCGAAGGCGGGCAGGGCTCCTTCGTCCGCGGCGCCCTCGGCGGCGGCGCCGGCCGCGGCAGCCAGCTCTTCGCCGTGCTGCTCCATCCAGGCCTCGACCGCGCGGGCAATGGCGGCGTCGTCCAGGATCGGCGTGCGCACCGCCTCGGCCGGGGCGGCCGGGGCGGCGGCCAGGCGGCGTTCGAGCTGCTCCAGGCGCTGCTGGAGCCGCTCCCGGTCATCCTGCGCCGCGAGCAGGGCGGTCTCGGCGGCGGAGGCCTCGCCCGCTTCGGGCGCCGGCTGGGCGATCCACAAGGTGGCGGCGGCGGTGGCGACCGCCGTGACCAGGATCAGGGGAAGCGTGCGCGCGAGGTCCGACATGGCGGCATCCTACGCCGCCAGCCGCCCGGCCTTCACCAGATCACCCGGCAGATCCCGCCGTGGTCGCTGGCCAGGCGGTAGAGGAAGTCGCGGGCCTCGGGCGGAGCGCCGAAGGAGATCGTGTTCACCCTCACGTTGCGCCATCGGTTCCAGCGCGCCACCCGCGCCGCGATCCGACCGGGATCGATCAGCTCACCGACGGTGGGCTCGCCGTCGCTGAGCAGGAAGATCTCCTCCACCCCGTCGTTCTCGAAGGCCCGGCGCAGGCCGTCGTGCAGGTTGGTGCCGCCGACGAAGCGGTGGCGCTGGAGCCAGCCGGCGGCGCGGCTCAGGTTCTCCTCGTCGCGCGGCACCAGCTTGCCGGCGAAGCACTCGATCTCGGTCTCGAAGAAGACCACGTCGAAGGCGGCCTCCTCGGGCAGGCGCGGCAGCAGCTGGACCAGCTCCTCGACCGCGCGGGAACCGCGGGTCTTGGAGGGGTTCTCGGGCAGCGGCGTCTCCATCGACCCGCTGGAGTCGAGCACGAAGACCACCTTCTCGCCCAGGATCGGCACTCCGAGGTAGGTGATGGTCTCGTCCTCGCCGTTCCCGCCCTGCGGGCTCGCGGCGCGGAAGTCGGTGCCGGCGGCGCGGTGCTTCAGCATCCAGTAGCGCCACGAGCGCGGGTCGCGGCCAATCTTGTAGCCGGTGAGCTGCTGCAGCAGGCGCACCGCCTCGTTGGCGGCGCGGCCCTCGCGGCGGTGCAGCAGGTCGACCAGGTAGGGCGCGTCCTCCAGGCTGGGCGAGCGGCGCAGCACCTGCAGGCACTCCATCAGCAGCGGCCCCTCGGCGGTCTCGAGCCGGCGCAAGGACTCCAGGTGCGCGAACAGGGAGCCGCGGGCGTCGAGGCCGCGCAGAGCGGCGACCCGGGCCTCGACCGGCCAGCGCCCGCTCAGCACCTCGCGGGCGAAGCCTTCGCCGCCGCCGCGGTCGAGGTTGACCACCGCGTAGACCGCCTCGGCCTTCACCACCGGGTCGCTCTTCTTCAACATCCGGTGCAGCTCGGGCAGAGCGCCGGGGCCGCACAGGCGCAGACAGCGGGTGAAGTCGATCCACCACTCGCCGCGCACCGAGGACCGCGCCGCCATCAGGGGCTCCAGCGGCAAGGGCTCGCCGCGCACGGCCAGCTCCTCGAGGTAGACCATGCGCTCCTCCAAGGGCCGGCGCCGCTCGCCCAGCCGCGACAACAAGGTCTGCTGACTGAGCCCGTGCAGGTTCGGCACCGCGACCTGCGGCGCTCTGCTCCCCTGCGGCAGGAGCAGGGCGGCCAGGAGCAGGAAGACGGCCATCACGCCTACCTTATCGGCCCAGGGCCGCCGACCGGACAGGGAAAGCCGGGCGCCGGCCGAGCCGGATCGGGGCCAGCCGCGGCCGGGCTCCTCCGCCAGCGGCGAGGGGGGCGCCGGAGTCCGCCCACGGGGCGCTAGACTCCTCCCCCATGCAGATCCGGATCGACCTGGCCCTCGACGGTCTCGAGCAGCTGCTCGCCCGCCTGCTGCCCCTCGGCGGCAAGATCCGTCCGGTCGGCCTGGACCTGGACGGCGAGCGCCTGCGGCTCGACGCCGAAGCCCCCCTGGTCGGCCGCGTCACCCTGGTGGCCAAGGTCCAGACCGGCCCGGGGCGGCTGCTGCTCTCCTCCTTCGACCTGGAAGGCGCCGGGCTGGCGCGCGGCATGGTCCTCAGCACCCTGCGCGGCAAGCTGGCCGAGCTGGACGAGCGCTGGAACGGCCTGCGGGCCTGGGGCGAGCCGGAGGGGGAGCGGCTCCACCTCGAGTGGGCGGGGTGAACCCGGATGCGCGCGCGGCTCCTCCACGGGATCCTGGTCGGGGCGGGCTGGTGCGCCCTCGCCGGGCTGATCGAGTGCGTGGTCCTGCTGCTCCAGCACCCGTACCAGCGGGATCCCGGCCTCTGGCTCGCGGCCTGGAGCCTCTACGCCGGCGGCGGCCTCGTGCTCGGTCTGCTGGCCGGGCTGGTCCTGCCGCTGCTCACTCGCGGCCGGGAGTGGCAGGCCCTGCCGGGCATCTACCTGGCGGGGATCGTCTTCGGCGCGGTGGTCGCGGTCCTGTTGTGGCCGGCCCTGCCCCTGCCGGAAGCGGCCCGGGTCGGCGTCGCCACCCTGGCCGCGCTGGCCGCGCAGCAGCTCTTGCGGGTGGCCGCCAGCTCGCGCTGGGGTTGGCTGGTCGCCAGCCTCTTCACGCCGCTGACGGCCGTCCTGCTCCTCCTGCTCAGCCTGCTGGCCGGGTTGGTCGGCGCGCTGATGCCGGTGCTGCCCGGCCCCCTCACCGCCTCCTTGGCCGCCGCCCCCGAGGGTGCGACGCGCGCCAACCTCCTGCTGCTCACCCTGCGCGACGCCGGCGCCGAGCACCTCGGCACCTACGGCTACTACCGGCCGACCTCGCCGCGCTTCGACGAGCTGGCCCGGGAGGGCGTGCTCTACGAGGCGGCCTTCACCGCCATCCCGACCGATGACGACGGCGCTATCCCCGGCAGCGAGCGCCTCGGAGCC
>CAZXTO010000204.1:0-6527 GCA_964643675.1 uncultured Planctomycetales bacterium | reverse complement strand
CTTGCTGAAGATCAGGACCGCGGCCCCGAACAGGCAGCACAGCACGCTGGTCTCGCCGAAGGAGCCGGGCAGGAAGCCGAGGAAGGCGTCCATCCAGTCCAGGCCGGCGGTGGCCCCGGCGCCGTCGGTGTAGAACTTCGCCAGCGGGGTGGCGCCGGAGAAGCCGTCGACCCAGCTCTCGCGGCCGGCGATCCAGACGTCGTCGCCCGAGATCTGGCCGGGGTAGGCGAAGAACAGGAACACCCGGGTGGTGAGCGCCGGGTTGAGCACGTTCATGCCGGTGCCGCCGAAGACCTCCTTGCCGATCACCACCCCGAAGGCGGTGCCGACCGCCAGCTGCCACAGCGGCAGGGTGGGGGGCACGATCAGCGGGATCAGCAGGCCGCTGACCAGGAAGCCCTCGTTGATCTCGTGCTTGCGGACCACCGAGAACAGGGTCTCGATGCCGCCGCCGACCGCCATCGTCACCACGTAGAGCGGCAGGAACATCCACAGGCCGGCCAGGAAGGCGTCGAGGTGGCCGACGCTCTCTCCGGCGGCCAGCGCCGCCTGGTTGCCGGCGTTCCACATCGCGAACAGGGTGCAGGGCAGCAGGGCCCACACCACCGTCATCATGGTCCGCTTGAGGTCGATGCCGTCGCGGATGTGGGCGCCGCGGGTGGTCCGCAGGCCTGGCGTGTAGAGGAAGCTGTCGGCCGCCTCGTAGAGCGGGTAGAGCTTCTCGAACTTGCCGCCCTTGTGGAAGAGGGGCTCGAGCTTGTCGAGCTGCTTGCGCAGGAATGACATTCTTCTCAGCCCTCCTTCTCGATGCGCTCCAGCATGTCGCGCAGCAGGTTGGTCACCGGGATCTTGGACGGGCAGACGTACTCGCACAGGGCGAGGTCCTCCTCGGCCAGCTCCAGCACGCCGAGCTTCTCGGCGCCTTCCAGGTCGCCGGCGGCGAGCGCCTTGATCAGCGGGGTGGCGAGGATGTCCATCGGCAGGACCTGGTCGTAGGAGCCGATCGGCACGATCGCTCGGTCGCCGCCGTTGGTGTCGCTGTCGAACTGGTACTCGCGGCGCAGGAACTTGGCCAGCGCCGAGTTGGTGTAGGTGTGGCGCTTGCCGAGCGGATTCAGCCAGCCCAGGAATTCGCGCTTGGGCGCGTCGTCGATGACGCACAGCATGTTGTCCCAGCGGCCGACGTAGCCGTAGGGGCTGGCCGGCTTGGCGGTCCAGCCGCCGAGCACCGAACCCGAGATCAGGCGCGGCTGGGCCGCCTCCAGGCGCCCCTCGGTCAGGTCGGCGGTGGAGGCGCCGCGGCGGGTGCGCATCAGGCTCGGCTGCTTCACCGCCGGGCCGACCAGGGCGCAGACCCGCGCGGTCGGGATGCGGCCGGTGCCGAGGAACTCGCCGATGTCGGCCAGGTCCTGGTAGCCCAGGTGCCAGACCGTCCGGCCGGGCCCGACCGGGTCGAGGGCGTTGATGTGCACGCCGGCGTTGCCGGCCGGGTGCTTGCCCTCGAACTGGGTGTGCTCGACGCCGTCGACCTGGAAAGCGCTCCAGTCCTCGCCGGCGCGGGTGCAGAGCCGCACCCGGCCGGAGCAGAGCTTGGTCAGCGCCACCAGGCCGGCCCGGAAGTGGGCCTCGCGGCCCTCCAGCGCCGCCAGCGGCGGCGGCGCCAGCGGCTGGGTCTCCATCGCGGTGACGAAGATCGAGCGCGGGTCCTGGGCGGAGTGGGCGATCTTGTCGTACGGCCGCTGCCGCAGGCAGGGCCACAGCCCGGAGCGCAGCAGGTGGCCGCGGATCTCGTCGGCCTCGGCCCGGACCGGATCGACCGCATCGAAGGGCAGCTGCTCCTCCTGATCGTCGAGCCGGATCACCACCGACTGCACCATGCGCCGCTTGCCGCGGTTGATCTCGACCACCTCGCCGGCGCCCGGCGCGGTGAACAGCACGGCTTCGTCGCGCTTGTCGTAGAACAGGGGCTCGCCCAGCTTGACCTTCTGGCCGATGTGGACGAGCAGCTTCACCTTGATCCCCCAGGCCTCCTGGGGTTTCAAGGCGACGTGATGGATCTTCGGGCCGTCCTGCACGAGGGCGGACTCCAGTCCGCCGTGGATCGGCACATCGAATCCCTTTCGGATCTTGACGACAGACATCAGGCCAGGCTTGTCAGGACGCTTCGGGGGCCTCCGCTCGGTCGTGGAAGCGGCCCCCAGAGCCCAGGGTTCGTGGGCGGCGAGAGCCGGTTGGAACCGGGGATTGTAGGGTCGCGGTCCCCGCTGGATAGCTAAGGCAGGGAACTGTCTGGACCAGCCGCGATCCGGTCGCGCGCGGCGGATTCCCCGCCGTGGTTATCCTTGGCCCGTAGGCCCCGGGAGCCCCTGCTCCGGGGGCCCGCCACGCCCATGACCGTCCGTCCGCTGCTCCTTCTCCTCGCCGGCCTCGTCGCCGGCCTCGCCCTGTCCCTGGCCCCCGAGGCCCGCTCGGGCCGCCCGGCCTCCCCGGCCCAGCTGCTGGAGTTCTCGGACGCCCTCGAGGACCTGTCCGAGAAGGTGCTGCGGAGCACCGTCCACATCCGGGTGGACTACAAGCTGGCCGGCCAGAAGTCGGCCGGGACCGGCACCGGCTTCGTGATCGACGCCATCCGCGGCCTGGTGGTGACCAACAACCACGTGGTCAACCCGGGGGTCGAGGCCGGCGGCGAGGCCACCGACGTCTTCGCCAAGGTCACCCTGCACGACGGCCGCGAGTTCCCGGCCGAGATCGTCGCCGCCGACCCGCGCACCGACATCGCCGTGCTGAACATCCCCGAGGGCGCCGCCCGCCGCCAGCTGGCCTGGGGCGACTCCGACGAGCTGCGGCCCGGGACCATGGTGATGGCGGTCGGCAACCCGCTGGGCCTGGTCGGGACCACCAGCATCGGCGTGATCAGCGGCCTGAACCGCTCGGTCGGCATCCTGAAGGGGGGGTACGAGGACTTCCTTCAGCACGACGCCGTGATCGACCAGGGCAGCTCGGGCGGTCCCCTGGTCAACATGCGCGGAGAGCTGGTGGGGGTGAACACGGCGATCTCGCCCGACTCCCAGCTGAAGGCGGCTCGCGGGCAGCGGAGCTGGAACGGCGTCTCCTGGGCGGTGCCGGAGCGGCTGGCCCGCAAGGTGGCCAACGACCTGATCGCCCACCAGGAGGTCCGCCGCGGCTACCTCGGCGTGGACAAGACCGACGAGCTCAGCTCCGCGCTGGCCAAGCGGGCCGGCCTGCCGCGGCCCTACGGCGCCTACGTGACCGGCGTGGTGGACGACTCCCCCGCGGCCGCGGCCGGCCTGAAGCGCGGCGACATCATCCTCGCGGTGGATGGCTACGACATCCTCGGCTGGGAGTCGCTGCGGGCCCGGATCAGCGCCTATTCCCCCGGGGATCGGGTGAAGGTCAAGATCTGGCGCAACAAGGCCGCCCTGGAACTCCAGGTCGAGCTCGATCTGCTGAAGTAGGCCGGCGGGCGGGGCCCGCCTCGGCCGCGGGAGCCGCTCGCGAGGAGCTGGCTGGCTCCGGGCTGCGGCCCAAAAAAAGCGGAGACCGCCGGTTCCCCCTGGTGGAGCCGGCGGCCTCCTTCCCCTTGGAATCCCCCCTTGATGAGTCGGGTGCGATTTCCAGAACAGTGTTATCCCGGAAGTGCACCGGGGGTAACTGGGAATTCCCGGCAGCTTCGCCGCCCGCTCGGGCGAGCGGAGAGCGCCGCCCTGGCGCGGGATCAGGCCAGGATGCGCTCCTTCTCGGGCAGGGCCATGCGCTCGGCGCCGTAGAACTCCAGCGGGTTGTCCCACACCAGCTTCTGGATCTGGGCCGGGTCGGCGCCGCGGGCCTCGAGCAGGGCGGCGGTCTTCGGCACGTTGAGCGGGTCGGACTTGCCCCAGTCGGCGCTGGAGTTCAGGGTCACCCGCTCGACCCCGTGGTCGAAGTAGATGTTGACGAAGCGCTCGGGGGTGAGCTTGGTCTCCGGGTAGACCGTGTGGCCGGCCCAGTAGCCGGCGTCGAGGATCATCTTGGTGGTCTCCTCGGTGGAGTGGTCGATCACCACCCGCGACGGGTCCACGTCCAGGTCGGCCAGCACGTCCATGGTCCGTTGGGTGCCGCGGGCCTTGTCCCGGTGGGGGGTGTGGACCATCACCGGCAGGTGGAAGCGCTTGGCCAGCTCGACCTGGGCGATGAAGTACTTCTCCTCGGCCGGGGTGATGGCGTCATAGCCCAGCTCGCCGACCGCCACCACGCCCTCGCGCTCCATCAGCTCGGGCAGCATCTCCATGACCTCGTCCGCCAGGCGCTCGTCGTTGGCCTCCTTGGGGTTGAGGCCGATGGTGCAGCGGTGCTCGATGCCGAAGCTGCCGGCGCGCTCGCGCTCCCACTCCAGGATCATCAGGAAGTAGTCCCGGAAGGTGCCGGCGCTGGTGCGCGGCTGTCCGAGCCAGAAGGACGGCTCCACCACGGCCCGGATTCCGGCCAGGAACATGGCCTGGTAATCGTCGGTGGTGCGCGAGACGCAGTGGATGTGGGGGTCGATGTAACGCATGGTCGGTGGTGACGGACCGGGAATTGTATCAGTCCTTCGCCTTGTCCTTATCTTCCCGTTCCTTCTCGTAACGCTTCATGGCGGCTTCGACTCGGCCCATGACCGATTCCTCGGGCCAGCTGCCGTTCTTCCGCGGGCGCCCGGCGGGCAGCCCGGTGAGCAGGGAGACCCCCTGGTCGACGGTGGAGGCCGCCCACAGGTGGAAGCGCCCGGCCCGCACCGCCTGCACGATCTCGGCGTCCAGCATCAGGTCGGCGACGTTCGACTCGGGCAGCAGCACCCCCTGCTCGCCGGTCAGGCCGCGGCGCTGGCACAGCTCGAAGAAGCCGGCCACCTTCTGGTTGACCCCGCCGACCGCCAGCACCTCGCCCTTCATGCTGATCGCGCCGGTCACCGCCACGTCCTGCCGCACCGGCAGGCCGGCGATCGCCGACAGCATGGCGTAGACCTCGGTCGTGCTGGCCGAGTCGCCGTCGATCGGGCCGTAGCTCTGGTCGAAGCTCAGCGAGGCCTTGATCGGCAGGGTCCGCTTCTGGCCGAAGCGCTGGCGCAGGAAGGACTCCAGCAGCAGCACGCCCTTGGTGTGGATCGGGCCGCTCAGGTCGACCTCGCGCTCGACGTTCAGGGTGCTGTCCTCGCCCAGCGCGACCGTGGCCGAGATCCGGGCCGCGCGGCCGAAGGGCAGCGGCCCGATCGAGACCACGGTGAGGGCGTTCACCGAGCCCACCCGGGAGCCGCTGGTGTCGATCTCGTAGATGCCCTCGAGCACCGCCCGCAGGTGCCACTCGGGCTCCGAGCCGTGCTGGAGGCGGAACTGGCGCTGGGCCTCCTCGACCGAGGCGCGGTCGATCTTGCGCTTGCCCTCGCGGCGGGCGTAGTAGGAGGCCTCGCGGGCGTAGTCGGCCAGCTTCGGGATCCGGGCCGAGAGCCGGTTCTGGCGTCCGGCGTCGGCCACCGCCCGCTCGACCAGGGCGCGCAGGCCGGTGGTGGCGAAGGGCAGCAGGCCCTCGCGGTTGCCGAGGTCGCGCAGCACCCGCACCAGCCGCACCACGTTGGCCTGGTTGAGCGGCAGGTTGTCGTCGAATTCCGCCTTGACCTTGAAGATGCGCTTGAAGTCGAAGTCGGTGTCGTGGAGGACCTCGTAGAGCTCGTTGTCGCCGACCAGCACCACCTTCAGGTCGATCGGGATCGGCTCCGGGCGCACCCCGGTGACCCCCAGCGGCGACATGCCCTCGATGGTGTGGATCTCGAGGCAGTGGTTCTGCAGGGTGCGCTTCAGCGAGCGCCAGACCTCGGCCTCCTTGAACACGTCGCGCGCGTTCAGGAGCAGGATGCCGCCGTCGGCCGCCAGCAGCGAGCCGGGCCGCACCGCCATGTGGAAGTGGCCGGGCCCGGCGCGCAGCAGGCGCCGCTCGACCGCGCCGAACAGGTTCGAGTAGTTCGGGTGCAGCTCCGAGACGGTCGGGCGCTCGCCCTGCTCGGCGCTGCGGACCAGGTTGACCTCGTAGACCTCCAGGCCGGGCTTGCTGCCGCCGTTGTCGTCCTCGTCGCCGTCCCCGTCGGCCTCGCCGGGGCCCTGGCGCCGGAACAGGTGCAGGTTGGCGAGGGCGAAGGCGGCGCCGTCGCCGAGCCAGGCGCCCAACTCGACGTCGGCGCCGATCTCCTCGGCGGCGGCGATGGTCAGGCCCTGGACCACCTCGCGCACGCGGGCCTCGTCCAGGTTCTGGACCTCCCGCAGCAGCCGCAGACCGAGCAGGCGAGCCTGGTGGCGGGCCTTGCGCAGCTGGGTCAGCAGGCCCTCGCGGGCCAGCATGAGGCGGCGTAGCGCGGCCTCGGCCGGGCGCTCCTCCTCGGGGAGCTGGCCGAGGGCGTCGGGCGCGACCGCCTTGTCGCCGATCCGCAGGTAGATGTCGGGCCGGTTCCCGTCCTCCTCCTCGACCTGGTGGGCCTGACCCCCGGGGCCATCGGCGAGCGC
>CAZXTO010000203.1:0-6572 GCA_964643675.1 uncultured Planctomycetales bacterium | reverse complement strand
GCTACACTCGGGATATGGATCTCCACCGCGCCCTGACCGCCCTCGCCGCCGGCGACGCGCTCGGCGCGACCTCGGAGTTCGCGCCGCTGGCGGAGGTGCCGGGGATCCACCGGCGCCACGCCGCGGCCGGCTGGCCCTTCCGCCCGGTCGGCGGCGGGGCATTCGATTGGCGGCCCGGGCAGGCCACCGACGACGCGACGATGGCCCGCGCGCTGGTCGACTGCTGGGCGGCGCTGCCGTCCGAGTGGCACTGGGGGGAGATGGTCGCGGACGAGTTCGTCGAGTGGATGAAGTCGGACCCGCCGGACATCGGCGGCACGACGCGGGAGGCGCTCACCGCCGTTCGGCGCGGCGCGCCCTGGTGGTGCGGCGGCCGCGAGCTCTGGCGGCGGAACCGCCACGCCTGGAGCAACGGCTCGCTGATGCGAAACGGCGTCGTCGCAGGGCTGGCCGGCGGCGCGGACCTCGCCGTCGAGGGTTTCCGCCTGTCGCTGTGGCACGGCCTGATCACTCACTGGGCGCCGCTGCCGGCGCTGTGCTGCGCGGCGCAGACCTGGCTGCAGCGCTGGCCCGGGGCGGTCGAGGACCCGGCCCCGGGGGCGTGGCTGGCGGGCTTCCGCGCCGAGTGGGAGGCGTGGCTGGCGGCCGAGCAGGACCCGATCGTGCGCGCCTGGGCCGAGGAGACCGCCGCCGACCTGCCCGAGGCCTGGCAGCGGTTCGAGGCGGCCGACTTCGACCCCGACTCCTTTCGCCCCTACGCCGAGCTCGGCCCGGCCGGTTTCTGCCTGACCACCCTGCAGATCGGCGTCTGGGCGCTGGCCTGGGCGGCGCGCAACCGGCCCTACCCGCCGGCGTGGCTGCCCGCGGACTTCCCGCGCGAGCCCTTCCGCTTCCGCGGCGGCGCGGTGCTCGGCTGGGTGGCGCTGATCGGCCGCGACGCCGACACCTACGGCGCGACGGCGGGGCCGATGATCGCGGCGGCGGCCTCCCTGCCGCGCGGCATGAGCGCCGGGCTGGAGGCCTGTCGCCCGCCGCACGGGTTGCGGGACCACGGCGAGGCGTGGGACCCGCTGCGGAACCGGAACCCGTTCGAACACTGGGATCCCGCGTGGCACCGCTACCTGCTGCGCATCGTGCCGCGCAGCCTGGACGGGTTCGACCTCGCGCGCGAGCTGCTGCCGCCCCCGGTCGAGGACCGCGACGGCCTGCTGATCAGCCGCGAGCCCGAGCACGTGATCGTCGCCGCCTGCCCCGAGCACCTCGTCGTGGCGCACCACGCGCTCGACTGGCGCGGGCCGCACAGCCCGATGATCCACCCGGTCGAGATCGGCCGGCGGGACTGGCTCGAGCTCGACCGGCCGTGGCTCGAGGCGGCGATCGCGCGCGCCGCCGCGGTCAACCTGGCGCGACTGCTGGAATGCGCCGGCTGCGGCCGGCGGTTGCCGCCGGAGCACATGGGGGAGGACCGGTGCCACGGCTGCATGGAGGAGAACGGGGTGGTGTTCTGACCGGGCGCCGCCCCGGGACCCCGGTAGGGACTCCCGGGGCGGACGCCCGCCGCTCGGCGGGGTCCGCGGATCAGGACTTGGCGCGGATCATGTCCTCGCCGACGAAGCTGCCGCCCCAGAGGAAGTCCCCCTCGACGACGACGGTGTTCGTCCCCGGCACCAGGACGGCCGCCAGGCTCGCCCGGTCGAACTTCACCATCAGGGTCTCGGCCGAGCCATCCCCGTCCTGGTCCTGGAAGTCCGTGGCGATCGGGAAGAGCGGCGGAATCGCCACGCCGTCGATCTCGACGATTGCGACCGTACCCGGCAGGAAGTCGAAGACGTCGCCGCCCTCCACCGGCCAAAGGTAGCCGGTGACGGAGTTCCCCCGACTCCGTAGGTTCAACGTGCGAGGATTCAGACCGAAGTCCACGGTAACCGTGTCCACCACCAAAGTACGCTCCGCCGTCGCCACCGCGCCGTCGCCACCGGCGGTGTAGAGATGCCCGCCGAGCGAGACGACGCCGAAGTTGTTGCTCGCGCGCGGCATCGCCGAATAGGCCTGGAAGGTCTCGGACACCGGGTCGAAGACGTCGACCGCGCTCGAGTGACCGGGCAGCCAACCTCCGCAGAGCCAGAAGCGGCCGTCGGGGCCGACCGTGCCCTGGACCTGCTTGGCGCCTTCTCCCCAGCCGGTCGGCGGGAAGGAGTAGGGCAGGACCTCCCAGCTTCCGCTGGCCGGATTGAAGCGGTCGATCTGGGCCACGTGGGTGCCGCCCGGTCCGGACCCCCCGAACAGCCAGACCCGGTCCAGGCCGTCGATGCACGCCCCGATTGCGTGGCGGCCGATCGGCATGTCCGGCAGCACCTCCCAGGTGTCGGTGCCCGGGTCGTAGCGTTCCGCGAAGGAGCCGCTAGGGACCGCTTGGTTCGATCCGCCCAAGGCGTAGATCCGCCCGAGCGAATCCGTCACCGCGCGGATCCCGTCCCGCGCCGTGGGCAGCGGGGCGCGCGGGACCCAGCTTGACGACCCCTGCACGAGCATCCACACCTCGGGAGTGGCCGAGACGATGTCCGAGCCACCGAGCAGGTAGATCTCGTCGGCCGGCCCAACCGCGGCGCCCAGGTTGACCGGGCGCGGGTGCGGCATCGGCGGCCCGTAGCTCCACAGCATGGTGTCCGGGTCGAAGAACTCGGTCGTGGTCACCATCTTGCTCGGCAGGCGGTCGTTCCGGCCGCCGAGCACCCAGAACCGGCCGCCGCTGGCCACGGCGCCGAAGCCGTTGCGCGAGTCCTGCATGGACGGGATCGACTCCCACACGCCGGAGGCCTGGGGCGCCGCCGCGGCGGCGCTGGCGGGGAACAGGAGGATGGCCGCACCGGCGAGGCCGGTCAGAAGGGATCGGGAATCATGTTTCATGCTGGTCTCCTCGAGCGGGCGCTCGCCCGCTCCTTCCTGCCCCAATGGCGATCGCCCGCGCGGACCGGACACGGTCTCGCGAATCCCCGCGCCGCCGCCCCACGCTGCTATCGTCCCCGCGTGCCCGATATCGAAGCCTCCCTCCCGGCGCCCCCGCAGGACGAGGTTCCCTGGGAAGACCTGCTCGCCTGGGCGGAGACCGACCTCCGCCGCCAGGTCGCCCGCCGCCTCGGTCCGGCCTCGCCGCTGACCCCCTCCTCGGTGATCGGCTCGACCTTCCGGCGCGCCGCCGGCCGTCCCGGCCGCCTTCCGCGCCAGCCCGACGAAGCCCGCAACTGGCTGTTCCGCGTCGCCCTCAACGTGCTCAGCGAGAAGCGGCGCAACGCGCGCGCCTGGCGTCGCTGCCCGCGCGACGCCGCGATCCTGCCGATGGCCGAGTGGAGCGACTGCCTCGCCGGACCTGGCGCCGACGAGGATGGCGGCCACGACCTTCTGGCCGAGCTCCCCGAGGAGTTCCAGGACCTGCTCCGCTTCGTCTACTGGGACGGCGGCACCCTGCGGGAGTACGCCCACGCCCGCGGCATCTGCGAGCGCCAGGCCTCGCGCCGGCACCGGCGGGCCCTGGAGCAGCTCCGCGCCGCCTTCGAAAGGAGATGAGCCCTCGGCCGGCAATTCCCGACCACCGGCCGCCCGCTTCGCCATTGGCCGTCAGGATGGGAATCCGCCCGGAGGTCGCCCCGCTGGACCCGGACGCGCCGCTGCCCAGGCCCGGCACGGTGCTCCGCGACCGCTTCCTCGTCGAGGCGGTCCACCGGTCGGGCGGCATGGGCCTGGTCTACACCGGCGTGGACCAACGCGACGCGCGGCCGGTGGTGATCAAGACCCACCAGCGCGGCTGCGGCCAGGGCGGAGTGAGCCGATTCGTCCTCGAGGCCGACTTGGTGCTCCCGCGCCACCCCTGCATCGCCGCCACCGTGGACCGCTTCGCCGTCGGTGGCCGGGCGTACCTGGTGCAGGAGCGGGTCCCCGGGCGGAGCCTGCGCGAGATCCTGCTCACCCGGTCGCAAGGCGATCACCGGCCGCCGCGGGCCGCTGGTGTGGGACTACCTGCCCCTGGTCTCCGGATCGGCCAGCTTCAACAGCGCGCCGCACCTGACCCTGTCGCTCAACCGCGACCAGGTCGGGGCCATGGTCACGATCCCCAACGGCCTGAAGGGGGAGCGGCGCCGCCGCCTGCTCGATGGGGGAGAGGAGGCCTTCCTCGAGCTGGCGCGGCGGTGCGGGCGCGGCCTGCTGAAGGTGGCGCAGCGCTCGCCCGGCGCCAAGCCGACCATCTACCTGCTCCAGCACCACTACCGCACGCAGCGCAGCCGCCCGACCCAGGACGCGCGCATGAACGTCGACCTGCGCACGGTGCTGGCGGCGCCGCGGCAGCCCATCGACGGCGTGAAGTTCCAGCCCGAGTGGCTCGAGGCGCTCCACCACGCCTACTCCAACCGCCGCTCGAACATGCAGGTGGGGATCGGGGTGGACTTCGCCTACAGCCCCCAGACCCGCGCGGTGAAGGTGCTCGACCTGGTGGCGGGGGCGTGGAAGGCCTGCCGGCCGATCCTGGAGCGGGCGCGGTAGGGGCCTCCTGGCTGGGAAGCACCCTGACCGGGCTCAAGCTGGCTTACCCTTATTGACGCTAGTAATGGAAAAAATAGAATACCAGACATGGCCACCCCGGAAGACCCGCTCGTTCGCCGCTGCCTCGCGCGGCTGGAGGAGCTGCCGTTCGTGGACCGCGCCGTTGGTCTGCCTCCCGGCAAGGCCCACCGCGGGTTCCCGGACGGCCTGGTCCGGCTCCACGGGCACCGTGGCAAGACCGAGCTCGGCCTGAGGATCCAACGCACGCACCTGACCCGTACCCTGGTTGACGGCCTGCTGGCGCAGACGGCGCCGGACCCCAAGCGGCCGTGGATCCTGTTCGCGCCGCACGTCGGCCGCGGGCTGGCGCGCTACCTGGCGGACCGCGGCGCCAACTTCATCGACCCGGCGGGGAACTGCCGGCTGCAGCTCGGCCGCGAACAGTTCGCCCAGATCGAGGGGCGGCCGCAGGCCAAGGCGCCGCCGCAAGGGCGCGGCGTGGGCGCGCCCGGCTTGCGCGTCTACTTCGCGCTGCTGGTGCGGCCGGAGCTGGTGCGGGAGCCGCTTCGGGTCATCGCCGAGGCTGCGGGGGTGGCGACGGCCACCGCCGCCGCGAGGCTCGAGGAGCTGCGCGAGACCGGGCTCCTGCACGTCGATGGCCGCGGCCGGCGCACCCTCGCCGAGCCGCCGCGCCTGCTCGAGCGCTGGCTGCAGGGCTACGGCGCCGTGGTGCGGCCGAAGCTGATGATCGGTCGCTACCGCCTGCGCGAACCTGCGCCGGATGCGGTCGAGGAGAAGCTGGCCGTGGTGCTGGGCCCGGCCACCGCCGACGACCCGGCCTGGGCCTACGGCGGCGGCGCCGCGGCCTGGCGGCTGACCGGCTACTACCGCGGGGAGCAGACCGTCGTGCACCTGCAGGAGGCAGACGCCGGCCTGGCCAAGCGCCTCGGCGCCCTGCGGGATGAGAACGGCCAGCTGGCCCTGATGCGGGCCCCCGGCCCGGTGGCCTTCGAAGGCGCCCAGCCCGGCACCGTCGCGCCGCTGCTGGTCTACACCGAGCTGCTCCACCAAGGCGGCAAGCGCGCCGTCGAGGCCGCGGCGGAGGTCCGGAAGCGCTACTTGGCGGATCTGGGATGAAGCCGCTGCATCAGGACCAAACCGAGGTGCTGCGCGCGATGCGCGTGGCGTGGCCTGAGGAAGCGATCTTGGTCATCGGCGCGGCGGCCCTCGATTGCCACCTCGGCCTGAGCTGGCGCCGCACCCACGATCTCGACCTGTCGCTGGCCGTCGAGCCCGCCGACGCCGCTGCCACCCTGCAGCAGCTCGGCTGGCGCCAGGCCCCAGACCCTCCCCAGCGCTGGACCACGCCCGGAGGTGGCTACGTCGACGTCTTGCCCGCGTCCGCCGAGCAGATCCGGCAGGGGAGCCTGCGCTGGCCCGATGGTTCGGCCGAACTCTCCCTCGTGGGCTTCCGCCTCGCCTTCGCCGACGCCTCTTCGATTCCCGTCGGAGAAGGAGCGGAGGTCGGACTCGCCTCGCTGCGATCCCTGGCGGTGCTGAAGATGGCGGCATTCCTGGATCGTCCATGGGAGCGGGACAGCGATCTGGAGGACCTGGCCCACTTGCTCTTCCACTTCCTGCCCACCGAGGCGGAGCAACGCTGGCAGGGACGCGCCTTGGATTTTGACTACGACGATGTCGGCGCCTTCGAACTCGGCCGGCAGCTCGGTGCCCTGACCGACGAAGCCGAGCAGCGCTTGGTCCGCCGATTCTTGGCGTCCGCCCAAGACACGGCAGATCCTCTGATGATCCATGCTCGCATGGCCGTCCGCGCCCCCTTGGCGTGGAGAGAGCCGGGCGCGATCGCGGCTCGACTGGCGGCCTTCGCCACCGGCTTCGCCGAGGGCGTGGACGGACCGGAAGCCCCTTGAATGAAGCGCCGGGCAGGAGCGCCATCCGCGCTCAACCGCTCGCCAGATCCGGTTGGTGGGCGTTACAGGACTTGAACCTGTGACCCCCAGCTTGTCGAGGCCGCC
>CAZXTO010000202.1:0-6602 GCA_964643675.1 uncultured Planctomycetales bacterium | reverse complement strand
GGTGGTGGCGCCGACCGAAGGAGCGGGGGAGCCGACCGGGGCCGCCGCCGCTGCGATGGGGGAGGCGTCCACCACCGGAGACGCAACTCCGGACTCCCCGCCGCCCGCGGGCGAGCCCGCCGCCGGCGCGGCGGCCGACCCGAACGAGACCGCGACCCTCAGCGGCAGCGGCGTGATCGACCTCACCCCGCCGCCTGCGGAGCCGGTGGTCGCGGAAGGCCCGCCGGGCTTCGATCCCGGGGTCGAGCTGCCGGCGCCGAACGCCGAGCAGCTGCGCGCGATCGAGGCCGCCCTGTCCGACTTCCGCGATCCGGTCGCCGCCGGGATCGACGCCGAGGACGCCGAAGACGCGGTGCTGGCCCATGGCGCCCTGGCCATCCGTCCCTTACTCACCGAGATGGAGGTCACCAATTGGTCGCAGCCGAACAGCACCCGCCTGTGCGGTCGCTACCACCGCCTGCTGACCACGCTGGCCCCCGAAGCCGCCGCTGCCGTCAGCAAGGCCGAGGGCAACTGGAAGCCGCTCACCGCCCGCCGCGGCGACGCCTTCGTGCAGGCCGCCCTGCACAATCGCGAGATCGTCGCCGCCTGGCACCAGCAGCTGCTGGGTGAAGTGCCGCTGGCGCTGCGCTGAGCGGCCGGTCCTCGGAACGGCTGCTCGACAGGGCCTGCCTTACGCGGCTACTTCTTCGGCATGCCCGTCTCCAGCCAGTGCTGGAAGGCGGCGTGTAGCGCGGCGGCGTCCTCGCCGCCCTTCTTCTCGAGGAAGCTCAGCAGCAGGCCGGCCCGCACCGCCGGCTCGGCCATGCGGTAGTTCGGGTGCCGAAGCGTGCCGAGGATCGGCAGCAGCAGGGCGCGCCGGTTGGCCTCGAGCGGCTCGCCGGGCTTCCACTTGCGGTCGGCGGCGGCGGCGACCGCGGCCTCGCCGTAGCCGTAGCGGTCCTCGAGCAAGAACTCGCTCACGGCCCAGGCGTAGGCGTAGTCGGCGCGGGCGAAGCTGGCCTTGGGCCGCTTCAGCAGCGCGTCGATGCGCTCCTCGGCGCCGATCTCGTCCTGCTTGCGCCAGGCCTTGGCGGCGGTGCGCATCGAGGTGGCCCAGTTGCCGGGGTGGTTGGAGCTGTCGTTCATGGCCGCGCCGATGCCGGCGAAGACGCCGTAGCCGTGGATCGTCTCCGACACCGCCGCGCCCTCGTGCGAGACCAGCGCGGCCGGCTTCTTCACCGCCCGCCGCACCAGCATGCCGGCGAAGCCCTCGATCAGGAATTCGGGCACGCCAAAACCCTGCTCGCTGGCCGCCAGCCCGATGCGCAGCGCGCCGAGGTCGTGCACCGCGCGGCTCAGGACCACCTGCTTGCTGAGCTTGCCGCTGCGCATCAGGCACAGGGGCGGGTAGGCCCAGCGGGCCGAACCGGTGCGGGCGGCGCCCTCGTAGAAGGAGGCCGGCGGCAGCGGCACCCCGGCGCGGGCGCACTCGGCCTCGTACAGCGGCCGGTAGGCGCGCACCGCCTCCTCGTCCTTCAGCACCACGATGCGGTAGGGCAGGGCCGGATCCGGCGCCGGCTCGGGCAGGATCCGGCGCGCCTCCTCCCAGGCCGCCAGCACCGGCTTCTGGAGCGCCGACATCACCGCCTTGTCCTCGCACCAGAGCTCCAGGCCGGGAGCCGTCGCCAGCCGGACCGACTTCAAGCCCAGGGCCTCGGCGAAGGCGGCTTCGTCGGTCGGCTGGGAGGAGGGCGGGAGTTCCGCCTTGGCCTGGGCCGCCAGGGGAGCTAGCGAGAGGGCCAGGAGCAGGGCCGCCGCGGCGGAGCTGCAGCGGCGGAGACCCTGGACGGGCGGGATGCGACGGGAGATCACCATGACGCTGGATCAGAGCACGGAATTCGAGGCGGGGAGGCGCGGCGAGCAGGTCCGGGGGGACCTCTGGGTCGGCTTCACGCCCGGCAAAGGGGCGGGAGTGGAGCTCGAGCTCCGCTCCAAGCTGGACTCCCTCTATGGGCAGAGCACGCGCGCGTTGCTGCATTCTCTGCTCGAAGCCGGCGGCGTCGATGCCGGCCGGCTCGAGGTCGAGGACCGCGGCGCCTACCCCTTCCTGATCCGCGCCCGGATGGAGGCCCTGCTGCGCCGGGTCAGCGGCGACCCGGCGCTCTGCCTGGAGCCCGAGGCCTCCCTCGGTCCCGAGATGGCCGCGCCGCAGCGCCAGCGTCCGCGCCGCAGCCGGCTCTACCTGCCCGGCAACGAGGCCAAGTACATGCTCAACGCCGCCGTGCACCAGCCCGACGGCGTGATCCTGGACCTCGAGGACTCGGTCGCCCCGGTCGCCAAGCACGACGCCCGCTCGGTGGTCCGCCACGCCCTCCACAGCCTCGACTGGGGCGGCTGCGAGCGCATGGTGCGGATCAACCAGGGCGAGGCCGGCTTCGCCGACCTGGCCGCGCTGGCCGACGCCCCCTTCCACCTGGTCCTGATCCCCAAGGTCGAGAGCGGCGAGGAGCTGCGCGCCTTGGACGAGGCCTGCGGCGACCGCGAGCTGCTGTTCATGCCGATCCTGGAGACCGCCCGCGGGATCATGAACGCGATGGAGATCGCCGCCGCCAGCCCGCGCAACGTGGCCCTGACCCTGGGCCTGGAGGACCTCACCGCCGACCTGGGCGTGGTCAAGACCCGCGGCGGCGAGGAGACCCGCTGGGCCTGCTCGCAGGTGATCTACGCCGCCAAGGCTCACGGCCTGCAGGCGATCGACTCGGTCTACGGCGACGTCGGCGACGAGCAGGGCCTGCGCGAGAGCCTGCGCCTGGCCAAGGCGATGGGTTTCGAGGGCAAGGGCTGCGTCCACCCGCGCCAGATCCGGGTGGTGCACGAGGAGCTGCGGCCGAGCGAGGCCGAGCTGGCCCGCGCGCGCAAGATCGTGGCCGCCTTCGAGGAGGCCGAGGCCAAGGGGCTGGGCGTGGTCTCGCTCGGCTCGAAGATGATCGACCCGCCGGTGGTGAAGCGGGCCTTGAAGATGGTCGCCAGCGTGGAGGAGGACTGAGCCGTGTCCCAGCAGATCGAGAGCATCCCGAACGCCGCCGGCCGCGAGGTGCCGGCGCAGATCAACGGCCAGGACACGGTGCCCTACGCCGGCGTCGGCCAGCACCGGCCGGACGGCCGCCTGGCGGCGCCGCGGATTCGCTCCTGCGCAGACTACCCGGCCTCGGGTGACAAGCGCGTGCCCTACGAGGGCGACATGGTCGACGGCCTGGTCGAGGCCCTGCGCCGCGCCGGCCTGCGCGACGGCATGACCATCTCCTCGCACCACCACTTCCGCAACGGCGACCTGGTGGCGAACGCGGTGTTCGACGCCGCCAAGCGCCTGGGGGTGAAAGGGCTGCGCTGGTACCCCTCGGCCAGCTTCCCGTGCCACGCGCACCTGCTGCCGTACCTGGCGGACGGCACCATCCACCACATCGAGGGCTCGATGAACGGCCCGCTCGGCGCCTTCTGCTCCGAAGGCCGGATGAGCGGCATGGGCGTGCTGCGCAGCCACGGCGGCCGCTACCAGGCGGTGCAGGACGGCCAGGTGCACATCGACATCGCCGTTCTGGCGGCGCCGACCGCCGACGCCTTCGGCAACGCCACCGGCGACCGCGGCCCGAGCGCCTGCGGCCTGCTCGGCTTCGGCCTGGCCGACTCGGAGTACGCCGAGCACGTGATCGTGGTGACCGACAACCTGGTGCCCTTCCCCTGCGTACCGTGGCAGATCCAGGGCCAGAACGTCGACCAGGTCGTCGTGGTCGACAAGGTGGGGGAGCCGGAGAAGATCGTCTCCGGCACGACGCGGGTGACCAAGTCGCCCGACCGGCTGCTGATCGCCGAGCACATCGCCGACTTCGTGCGCGACACCGGCATCATGCGCCAGGGCTTCAGCTTCCAGGCCGGCGCCGGCGGCATCTCGTTGGCCTTCGGCATGTTCCTGAAGCAGCACATGAAGGCGGCTGGGGTCACCGCCAGCTTCGTGCGCGGCGGCTCGAACCAGTACCTGGTCGAGATGTTGGAAGAGGGGCTGACCCCCTACATCCTCGACGGCCAGACCTTCGACCTCGAGGGCGTGCGCTCGATGCGCGAGAACCCCGGCCACGTCAACACCAGCCCCTTCACCAGCTACAACTACCACGGCAAGGGCAACTTCGCCTCGATGGTCGACGTCACCGTGCTCGGCGCCACCGAGGTCGACACCGACTTCAACGCCAACGTCGTCACCCACTCCGATGGCCGCTTGCTGCACGGCATCGGCGGCTGGCAGAACTGCCTCTTCGCCGGCTGCACCATCCTGGCGGTGCCGAGCGTGCGCGACCGCATCCCGGTGATCGTCGACCGCGTCACCACCCTGGTCGGACCCGGCGAGCTGATCGACGTCATCGCCACCGAGCGCGGCCTGTGCATCAACCCGCGCCGCGCCGACCTGCTCGAGGCCGCGCGCGGCTCGAAGGTCCCGATCCTGGAGGTCCAGGACCTGAAGAAGCGCATCGACGCGCTGTGCGGCGGGTCGCCGGCGGCGCCCCGGCTGGGAGAGGAATTCGTCGCCGCGATCCAGTGGGTCGACGGGACCACCATCGACGGCGTGCGGCGGGTGGAGGCCTGAGCCTCCGCCCCGCCGAGGCTGCAAGGCCGCGGCCTGGAATCCCAACAAGGGACGTCATGCGCCGCTTCTTCGCCCGCTCGGTCCGCAACCTCCGCAGCTTTCCGTGGCACCGCCTGCTGGCCCTGCCGGTCTTCGCCGGCGGCGTCTTCGCCCAGCTGGGCTTCGCCGCCAGCTTCGAGCTCGACCCGAGCCCGACGGCCTCGGCCTGGAAATTCGGCTACGGCCTGGCCGCCGCCTGCTGCTTCTACGGCGCCGGCAAGCTGGCCGCCCGCCGCCGGATGAAGCTGACCGTGAGCTGAGGCCCGCCCCGGGGCTCGCGGGCCGGGGCGAGCGGCCGAGGGGAATCAGCAGGATCGAGGAGCGGAGAGGACGGGAGACCGTCCTCTCCGAGTCAATTCCCGTCCGCCGGCTCCGGCTCGCTATCCAGCTCGTCCAGCAGGCGCCGGAACAACCCGTCCTCCGGCTGGCGCGCCAGGCCTTCGAGGACCTCCAGCCGGGCCTCCTCCGGCCGCCCGAGGTCGCGCAGCGCCACCGCCAGGATGTAGCGGTAGCGGCCCTGCTCCGGGGCCAGCTGCGAGGCGCGTCGGAGCGCCTCCAGGGCCTGGTCCTTCTGCCCCTGGCGGACCAGCAGCAGACCGAGCGAGTGGTGCACCGCGGCCGCGTCCGGCACCCGCTCCAGGACCCCGCGCAGCACCGCCTCGCCCTCTTCGTCGCGCTCGGTCTCGCGCAGCAGGTCGGCCAGGTTGACCGCGGTCTGGACGTGGTTGGGGTCGAGCCGGAGGCCGATCCGGTACTCGGCCTCGGCCAGGTCGGGCCGGCGCTTGCTCAGGTGGAGCATGGCGCGGTTGAGGTGGCTGCCGGCGCGGTCGTCGTCGACCGCGAAGGCCTGCTCCAGCTCCTGCTGGGCGCGGTCCCAGACCTCGCGCCAATACTCCGGCAGCTGGGCGGCGGGCAGGGCTGCGGTCAAGCGGGCGGCCTCGATGCGCACCGCGCGCACCGGGTCCTCGAGCAGCGGGAAGGCCAGGCTGGCCACCAACTGCAGCTCGGCGTCGGCCAGCGCCACCAGCGCCGCCAGCCGGACCAGGGGTTCGGCGTCCTCGAGCAGGTGCTGCAGCACGCTGGCCTGCTCGTTGCCGGGGTAGTTGCGCAGCTCCGCGGTGGCGGTGGCGCGCACGATCGCCGCCTGCTCGGGGTCGACCGCCACGCCGACCAGCGGCACCAGGGCCTCGGCAGAGCCGCGGCGGGCGGCGTGCAGGGCCTCGCCGTAGTGGGGGCGACGCCAGTCCTCTCCGTACCACTCGTCCATCTTCTCGGCGGCCCAGCCGGCGCCCTCCTTGGGATGACAGCGGGTGCAGGCGTTGGGCGCGCCGGTGCTCAGGCTGAGGTCCGGCCGCGGCACCCGGATCGAGTGGTCGCGGCGCGGGTCGACCACCATGTAGGTGGTCTCGGGCATGTGGCAGTCGACGCAGCTCGCGCCCTCCTGCGCCGGGTCGTGGAAGTGGTGCTCGCGGGTCTGGTAGGGCGCCGGCGAGTGGCAGCTGATGCAGACCGCGTCGCCGCTGGAGTGCAGCTTCATCGAGTGCGGGTCGTGGCAGTCGGAGCAGCTGACGCCGGCCTGGTGCATCTTGCTCTGGGCGAAGCTGCCCCACACGTAGACCTCGTCCAGGATCTGGCCGTCGGCGTGGTAGAGGCCGGACTCGAGCAAGGCCGGCCGGTGGGTGTCGAGGAAGGGCTGCCCGGGCTGGTAGGGGGCGAGGGCGCTGCGCCGGGAGTGGCAGCGCGCGCACATGTCGATCTCGCGGTGTTCGCTGCGCGGCGGCCGCCGGTCGGCGGTGGTGGCGCCGTCGGCGAAGCCCCACCAGCCGCCGTCCTCGGTCAGGCGGACCTGCAGCCGCGCGTCCTCGCCGGGCTCGAGCGGGCCCTCGCCGCGCTGCTCGGCCCAGGCGGCGTGCACGCTGCCGGGGCCGTGGCAGGCCTCGCAGGA
>CAZXTO010000201.1:0-6641 GCA_964643675.1 uncultured Planctomycetales bacterium | reverse complement strand
CGCCGGTCGCGGCCAGTCGCCGATCCTGCGCGCGCTGGTGCCGGTCGCGCCGGCGCCGCTCCTCGCGCCACATCCCGGAGGCCGAGCTGCGCACCAGGCTGGCGAACCAGGCCTTCAGGTTGCGGGCATGGGCGGGCGGCTTCTCGAGCGCGCGCAGCCAGGTGCGCTGCTCGATCTCCTCGGCGCTGGACGGATCGGCGACCAGGCTGTGCGCCAGGGCGCGCACCCAGCTGCTATGGCTCAGCAGCTGCTCGAGGTCCGGGCGTTGCGGGGTGGATTCCATGGCCTTCGGCACCCCAACACCGCCGGGGGCGCCGACCTGTCACCATTTTGGCCCGGAATCCGTCGGCGCGCCCTCTGGAGGAGCGCTCGCCTAGCCGAAGCGCTCGCTGTAGGCCTCCTCGTGGAAGCCCACCAGCCAGCTCTTGCCGGTGCGGATCGCCGGCGCGCGCAGGTTGCCGGAGGGGCCCAGCACCGCCTTGACGAAGTCCTCGTCGGCCGGTGAGGCCTTCTTCAGGTCGAAGCTCAGCACCTTCTTGCCCTTGGCCACGATGACCTTCGAGGCGCCCTCGAAGACCTGGGGCAGGGCGTCGGCGCCGAAGCGCTCCTTGCTCGCGTTGACCGTCTCCCGGACGGTCACGTCCCGGCCTTCGAGGAAGGCGTCGGAACGCTTGCAGGAGGTTCAGCCCTTGCGGTGGTAGTACCAGTCGATTCGCTTGCTCATGGGAGGCTCCGGGTGGAGGTGGGCGCCGAGTTTAGGGCCGCCGCCGGCCGCATCGCCGGTCCGGTCCGCGTTTCCGGGCTGTGACGGATCAGGGGATTGCACCCCCCAGGAGCGGTTGGCACCCGATTTGCCTTCTCTGTCGTACGGCCGTTCCTTACCGCTCACCTCTTTCCACCCAGGAGACATGAATCGCATCCTGATCTTGCTCACGCTCGCCGTGGCGCTGGCCTTCGGGGCCGGGTTGGCCGCGCACGGCGGCACCTACCGCGGCCCCGGCGACACCATCCCGCCGGGAACCGGCCGCCCGCCGATGGGGACCCCGGATTCGCCGGTGACCCCGACCGAACCCATCTCCCCGCCCACCCCGGGGCGGCCGCCCGCGCCGGGCCAGCCCGTCACTCCTCCGGGCGTCACTCCGATCCCGATCCCTGGGGTGCAACCGCCCAGCGTGACCCCGCCCAGCCCTCCCGGCGACGACCTCAACCGCTGGGTCTTCTGGTGGGAGTTCAACAAGGAGCCCTTCCTGAACCTGAAGGCCAAGGTCCACGCGCCCGGCACCCTGACCGGGGACCTGATCCTGACGCCTGGTCTGGGCGCCTACACCAGCCAGAACCGGACCTTCAAGCCGACCATCCAGCAGATCACCGCCGAGGTGATCCCGGCGCTGCGGCGCGTGCTCCAGGAGGAGGACAACCGCGACATCCAGTCCTCCTGCCTGGTCGCCTTGGCCAAGGTCGGCCTCGACCCGACCGTGATCGAGTTGATCCGTCCGCGCCTCTCGCATGGCAACCAGGAGATCGCCGAGACCGCCGCGCTGGCGCTCGGCATCCTGCAGGATCCGGTGGTGCTGCCTGACCTCCGCGCGCTCGCCCTCGACACCGAGGAGGGGCGCAAGCTCACCCGCTCCCCGAACGGGGTCTCCACCCGCACCCGCTCCTTCGCCGTCTACGGCCTCGGCCTGCTGGCCTACGCCAGCCCGGACCCGCGCATCCGGCAGGAGATCGCCCAGACCTTGTGGGGGCTGCTCAGCACCGACCAGTCCGCCCTGTCCGACCTGCGGGTCTCGGCCGCCGTCAGCCTCGGCCTGACCCGGCTCGAGGATCCGGAGCCGATGGTCCAGCAGCTCGCGGTCCTGATGGCCGACCCAAAGCAGGACCGCCTGGTCCGGGCCCACTGCCCCAACGCGATGGCCAAGCTGCTGCTGGCCTCCGCCAGCCAGGACCAGGCCGACCGCTGGTCGGCGCAGCTGCTCGCGCTGGTGGCGCCGAAGGCCAAGACGCCCTTCCACCTGCGCCAGTCGGTGGTGCAGTCGGTGGGCCTGCTCAGCCGGCGCTGCAGCGAAGGCGCCCAGATCCGCATCGGCGAGGAGCTGATGCGCCTGGCCGAGGACGGCGGCGACCGGCAGGAGAAGAACCTGACCGCGATCTCGATCGCCTACGTCGGCTCCAGCCTGAAGTCGGGCCACCCGATGCAGCAGGAGCTGATCGCCTTCCTGATCAAGCAGATGCGGAAGGGTTCCAGCCTCTACCGCCCGTGGGCCGGCCTCGGCCTGGGCGTGATGGCGCACCACCTGGAGGAGGCCGGCAAGCCGGCGCTGCCCGGCCTGGTCGGGGACGCGGTGCTGGCGGCCTTCGACAAGGAGAAGTCGCCCTCGCCCAAGGCCGCCTACGCGATCTCGCTCGGCTTGATCGGCCACCGGGCCGGCACCGAGTCGGTGGTCAAGGTAATGCAGACCTGGCGGCAGGCCGACCTGCAGGGCTACTGCGCGGTCTCGCTGGGGCTGTTGGGCGCGGTCGAGCACAGCGAGGCGATCCAGGAGATCGTGTGGGAGAGCCGGCGCCGTCCGCAGCTGCTGCAGCAGGCGGCGATCGGCCTCGGCCTGATGGGCGATCACGCGGTCAACGACATCCTGCTCAAGTTGATGGGGCCGGACGAGATGGGGCGAGGGCCGCGGCTGGCGGTGCTCTCCTCGGTGGCGACCGCGATCGGCTTCATCGGCGACCACCGCTCGGTGTCGCCCTTGGTGGCGATGCTCGAGTCGGACCGCGGGACCTCGCTGGGCCGCGCCTTCTCGGCCGTCGCGCTGGGCCTAGTGGTCGACAAGGAACTCCTGCCGTGGAACTCCAAGATCGCCGAGGACCTCAACTACCGGGCGGCGGTCAGCACCCTGGTCGACCAGTCCACCGGGCTGGGGGTGCTGGACATCCTCTGAGCCCATCCGGCTCGGCGGATGCCGTCGTGGATGCGAGGAGCGGGTCTCGGCCCGCTCCTCTCTCCGTTTGCCCTCAGAAGGTGATCACCGCGCGCGCGTCGGTGATGGTGCCGAAGCGGAGCGGCGCCGGCGCGAAGGAGACCGCCGCCATCCACAGCTGGGTGCCAGGCGGGATGCTGGGCGGGAATACCGACACCGGGGTGGCGCCGCTGCCGTCCGGCGCCAGGACGCCGCGCAGGGCCGGGTGGCCGGCGCTGTTCAGGTAGAGCGGGTCGTCGAGCAGGCCGATGCTGCGGCCGTCGCCGAAGGGCAGCGGCGCCTTGCCCGGCGCGAAGGAGAGGCCGACCTGGAAGCCCCAGCCGTACTCGTGGTGCGGGAACTGGAAGGCCTCGAAGTGGACCTGCCCGCCGGCGCTGAAGCTGCCGCGCGGGACCACGTTGGCGGCGCGGAAACCGGCCGCCCACAGGTGGTCCTGGCCGGCGCTGTCCTCCTCGATCCAGACCGAGAGCAGGTCGTCGTAGGCGGCGTCGCGGCGGAGCCGCACCTGGCGCAGGCCGGCGCCGGTGTCGACCACGAAGACCTGCTGCGGATCGGGCGTGGCCGAGCGCGACACGACGGCGTAGATCTGGCTGGCGCCGTTCCACTGCACCGCGAAGCCGCCGCGATCCGGGTCGCCGTGGATGACGGGCTCGACGCCGTAGGTCGGGAACAGCTGCTGCTCGGTCCAGGTCACGGCGAAGTCATCGGTCCAGGCCAGCCAGGGCTGTTGGATGCCGCTGCCGACGCGGTCATCGGCCCAGGCGACGAGCAGGTGTTGCGGTGACCAGTGCAGCCGCGGGCGCTGCGGCCGGCAGGCGGGTGAGATCGAGCCGGCCACCCGGCGCGGGGAGGGCAGCCACTGGGCGCCGCGGTCGGAGGAGAGGTTGACCGCGATGGCGCACAAGGCGCTGATCTCCTGCCACACCACCGCGACCCGGTCGCCGTGGGCGCGCACGCGCAGGCCGTAGGGATCGGTCATCATGCCCGGCGCGAGCTGGACCGGGCTCGGCAGCCAGCTGGCGCCGAGGTCCTCGCTGCGCTGGTAGAGCGGCTCGAGGAAGCCAGGGTTCGCGAGGTCGTCCTGCCACACCGCGTGCAGGCTGCCGTCGTCGAAGTCGAGGTCGATGCCGCCGCTGGCGCCGCCCTGGCGCAGCAGCAGCGGCGCGCCGAAGCTGAGCCCTCGGTCGGTGGAGGCGAGCAGGCGGAGCTCGTCGCCGGCCGGTCCGCCGCGCACCAGCATCAGCACCGCCACCAGGCCGGTGGGGGCGTCGGCGACCAGGCGGTAGCGCTCGACCGAGGCGGCGCCCGGCCCGTGACCGTCGTCGAGGCGGAGCTCGGGCGACCAGGTGGCGCCGCCGTCGCGGCTGAAGGCGAAGTAGAGGTCGTCGCCGCCGTTGCGGCGATCGCGCCAGCAGGCGTAGGCCGTGCCGCCGGCGAGCCGCACGGCGCTCTCGTCGAGCTGCTTGGCGGCGCCGGAGGCGTCCTGGTCGACCCGGGCGATGCTGCCGAAGCTCTTGCCGCCGTCGATCGAGCGCGCGGCGTAGACGTGCTCGGCCCCGAGGCCGTCGTCGGTCCAGAGCACCGCGGTCATGCGGTCCTCGAGGTCGGCGGCGGCGTGGCCGATCTCGCCGGGGTTCGAGGAGTCGACCCGGACCGGCGGGCGCACGTGCTGGGACTGGGGCAGGGCGGCGAGGACGAGCAGCGGGATCAGCATGGGGAGCTCCGCCTCCAGTCTAGATCAAAAAGGGAGCGCCGCCCCCGGCAGACGGGGGCGGCGCTCGATCGCGGCCGGGCCGCGCGGACCGGCCTACTGGATGACCTCCATCAGGCCGTTGCTGAACAGCAGGCTGCCCAGGTCGAGGGCGTGCAGCCAGACGGTGACGCCGGCGGCGATCGGCGGCACCGGCGCGGCCAGGGCGCCGTCGCCGTTCGGGTCGGCCACCATCGCCGGCAGCTCGACGAAGGGCGGGCTCAGCAGCAGATCGCCGTAGGCGGTCGCGACCGGGCCGCCGCCGGCGATCGAGTAGCCGTGCCGCACCACGCCGCCCGGCGTGGCGTTGCTGATCGAGATGGTGGTGACGCCGCCCGCGACCAGGTTGCTCACCGCGAGCACCGGGCCGGCCGGCCCGGTCCCGGTCAGGCTGATGTCGTCGACGCCGATGCCGTCGAGGTAGCCGTAGGGGAAGTTGTCGTCCTGGGCGAACATCAGGTAGAAGCTGCCCGCCAGGTTGGCGCCGGCCACGCCGAGGTCGACCTGCGCGTGCGGCGTCCAGACCGAGGCCGAGGCCCAGGAGCCGCTGGCGTTGATCCAGTTGATGCCGTCGTCGGAGACCCAGACGCCGTCCCAGGTGTCGGCCTCCTCGCCGTGGTTGACGAAGCTGAAGTCGCACAGGAAGCCGGCCGAGCCGCCGCCGTCCAGGCCGATGATCAGGCCGTTGCGGACGTCGTGGTAGTTGTTGCTGAACGGGTCGAGGCCCATCTCGAGGCAGTAGGCGCCGCTGTTGGCGCCGAAGCCGGAGCCGCCGTCGATGGTGCACCAGGCCTCGGGGTCGGGCAGGCCGGTGAGCGCGTCCATCGCGTTGGCGGCCATGTGGCTCGGCACCACGCCGGCGTAGCTCTCGAAGTCGTCGACGAAGCCGTTGGCGGCCACGAAGTTGGTCGGGAGGTTCGGGAACGGCGGCGGCGGCGGCGTGTGGTCGATGTTGAGGTCGTCCACCCCGAGCCCGCCGAGCACGCTGTAGGCGTAGGTGCCGGTCTCGGCGATCAGCAGGTAGAAGGGGCCGGACACGTCGGCGCCGGTGTTCGAGAGGTTCACCTTGCCGGAGTTCAGGTAGGCCCCGGAGCTGCCGCGGGCGAAGCTGTACCAATCGCCGCCGGCCTGGTACCAGCTCAGGCCGTCGTCGGAGACCCAGATGCCGTCCCAGGGGTCGCTGTACTCGCCCCAGTCGGTCAGGGCGCAATCGAAGTACAGGTCCTGGCTGACGCCGGTGCCGTCGAGGCCGATGACCAGGCCGTTGCGCATCGACGGGTAGCCGTTGGTGATCGGGTCGAGGCCCATCTCCAGGCAGTAGGAGCCCGAGTTGGTCGCGTAGCAGGCCCCGCGCTGGCCGATGTTGCACCAGGCGGTGGCGTCGGGCTGGCCGGTGAAGGCGTTCAGCTCGTTGATCGCCATGTAGCTCGGCACGGTGCCGGCGGCGGCGTCGAAGTTCTCGGTGAAGCCGCTGGCGGGCTGGAAGCTGGTCGGCAGGTTCGGCCAGACCGGCGGCGGCGGCGGCGGGCCGACGTCGTCCACGTTCACGTTGTCGACCGCCCACTCCGAGGCGTAGTCGCCGGTGTAGTGGTAGGCCAGGTTGAGGCCGTTGACGCCGGCGTAGCTGCTGAGGTCGACGCTCAGGTAGGACCAGCCGTCGACCGTCGGGGCGTCGTCGAGCACGTTGACGAAGGTCACCCCGTTGTCGAGCGAGACGTCGACGTAGTGGTGGTCGCGCCAGGACCAGTAGTACACGCCCTGCTCGCACCAGGCGTAGACCTGGGTCGCGGTGCTCAGGTCGATCTGGGGCGACATCAGGTAGTTGTCGTTGTAGCCCGTGAAGTCGTCGTGGAAGGCGTGGCCGGCGCCGAGGATGGTGCTGCCGTCGAATTCCCAGCCGAGGCTGTTGCCGTTGT
>CAZXTO010000200.1:0-6661 GCA_964643675.1 uncultured Planctomycetales bacterium | reverse complement strand
AGGCCGCCCGCCCCGCCGCCGCCGCCCGCGCCGCCAGAGCCGTCGCCAGCCCCGCCGCCCTTGGCCATGCCCTCGCCAGCGCCCATCATCGCCTTGCCGGCGGCGAACTGCTGGTAGGCGCCCACGCCACCCACGGTGCGCAGGTAGGCCGCGTCGGTGTAGAGCCGCTTCAGATTGGCGCCGTCCTCCTCGTCGATCGCGACCACGAAGTTGCCCATGCGGGCGATGCGGATGCCGTAGTCCGCCACGTGGGTGCCGAGCCCGAGCAGCACGTCGGCCTCGACCTCCTCGGTGTAGGCGCCCGAGGTCACGTCCAGCAGCGGCCACTCGTTCTTCACGCACAGCTCGGCGATGCGGTCGCGGATGACCTTGAGCACCTGCTCCTTCATCCACGAGCGGACCAGCCAAGCCTCGGTCCGGCCCATGCCGACCAGGCCGGTGATCAGCCGCTCCGGGTCGGTGACCTGGAAGCTGAACTCGCCGTGGACCATGGTCTCGACCGGCACGCCGCTCTTCGGGTCCTCGATGTGGCCGACGCGGCCACCGAACTTCACGCCCGGGATCTCACGCGTGCTGACGAAGAAGACCTCGGCGACGAAGACGTTGCCGCCGGTGAAGCTGTCGATCAGGTTCGACAGGAAGGGCAGGTTCGAGCTGTCGAGGGTGTGGCGGCCGGGGCCGAGCGCCGACACCACCTTGCCGTCGCGGAAGAAGATCGCGACCTCGTCCGACTCCACCGTCAGCTGCGACTTCATCGGGATGGTGGGGTCGGGGTGCTTCCAGACGACCTGCGACTTCGCGTCGTCCGGACGCGCGACCATCATCTCGCCGACGCCGCGCTTGAGCCAATCGATGATTCCCATGGTTCCTCGGGGATGCTGGAGGGCAGAAAACCGGAGGCGCGACGGGCCGCGCCTCCGGGCATGATAGGGGTACGTCGGAGAGCAGAGAATCTTCACCATTGGTCGGCTGGTGCCGGTTTTGGCGGCGGGATTGCGCTCGATCGCCTCGGAGCGCGCGTGGACAGGGAGCGAGGGAACTCGCTGATCCCGAACACCCCGAATCCCGCGCCCCGACCGCCATGAAGACCCTCCGACGCTTCCTCCTCCTCACCGCCTCCTGGGCGGTCCTCGCCGCCGCCGCCCCGTCCCAGACGGGAGGGGGGACCTTCCACGACGACTTCGAGTCCGGGGTCCTCGATCTCGCCGTCTGGAACACGGGGGGGAGGGACCTGTCCGGCACCGGCGTGACCGACGTGGTCTCCCGCCACGGCAGCCTGCAGGGGCACGTCTATCACGCCAGCTTCACCGAGAAGAACATCTATAAGAGCTTCTCCTATTCGCCCCAGCTCGAGATCGAGTTCGACGCCGAGATGCGGTCCACTGACCCCGGCAGCCCCGGCTGGAATTTCTACGCCATGGCCGGCTTCTCCATCTCTTTCTACGACGATGCCGGCGCCTACCTGGGCGGTCAGGAGTACATCCACGCCACCGACTCGGGCTACCGCGCGTCATTGGGCAGCTCCACTTTCGCGGTCTTCTACCAGCCGGCCAATACGCCGACCCACTACAGCTTCACCATGCCTCAGTTGCTCGCGAACGTCCCGGGCGTGGTGGAGAGCGAGGTGAGCAGAGTGGGGATCGTCTTCACCTCCTACTGCTCCTGGTGGAACAGCAGCGCCAACGGCGACGTCTGGTTTGACAACTTCGAGGCGCGGAACGATCCGGCGCACCTCTCGGTCACTCCTGACCCGCCCGCCGCCGGCAGCCTGGTGACCTTCAACGCTGACGGCTTCGACCCCGGAGAGGCCTGCTATCTCGGCTACTCCGTGACCGGCCTGGGCTCGACCTTCATCCCGCAGCTCGGCATCAGCATGGACATCGCCAACGCGCGCTACGGGTCCGGCCCGGTGATCGCCGCCACCGACGGCACCGCCGCCTGGACCGAGATGATGCCCCTCCACGCTGCGGGCCGGACCCTCTGGCTCCAGGCCGCGCACAGCGGGCGCAGCACCAACGTCATCGAGCTGGTGGTCCAGTAGCGGCCCGGGCTTCGGCGGGGGGCGCCTCCCGGCGCTCCCCGCTATCGTGTCCCGGCCCATGTCCGCCGACGCCCAGGTCCCCGGCCCGCCGCCCGTTCCGGACGCCGTCCACCCGCCCGAAGCGGCGCGGCACGCCTTCCTCTGCGACAACTGCGGCGCGGAGCTGCGCTGGGACCCCGAGGCGGACGCGCTGCATTGCGACCACTGCCAGTCCACCCAGGAGGTGCCGCGCGGCGAGGGGGTGATCCTGGAGCGGCCGCTGTCCGATGCCGGCGCCGCCGCCCGCGGGCTGGGCCTGGAGCTGCGCGTCGCCAACTGCGAGGAGTGCGGCGCCCGGGTCAGCTTCGACGATGCCTCGACGGCCGAGAACTGCGTCTACTGCGGTTCCTCGAACGTGCTGGCGCAGGAGGCCAACCGCAACGCCATCCGGCCCGAGTCCTTGGTGCCGCTCGACGTCGGCCGCGCCGCGGTCGAGGCGGCCTTCAAGAAGTGGTTGGCGGGTCTGTGGCTCCGGCCGAGCAAGCTGAAGCAGACCAAGCGCTTCGACGCCATCGGGGTCTACGCGCCCTTCTGGACCTACGACTGCCGGGTGCACTCCGACTGGACCGCCGACGCCGGCTACTACTACTGGGTCACCGAGCACTACACGGTCACGGTCAACGGCAAGACCCAGACGCGCACGCGGCAGGTCCGCAAGGTGCGCTGGGTGCCGGCCTGGGGCGACCGCGACGACGCCTACGACGACATCCTGGTCAACGCCTCCCTGGGCCTGAAGCAGGACCTGGTGCGCGAGCTGGGCGACTTCGACACCCGGGCCCTGGTGCCCTACAAGCCGGAGTACCTGGCCGGCTGGCGCGCCGAGGAGTACCAGCTCGACCTGGAGGACGGCTGGCAGCAGGCCGAGGAGCGGGTGGTGGCCGAGCAGCGCCGCCGCTGCTCCGGCGACGTGCCCGGCGACACCCAGCGCAACCTGCGGGTGCGCAACACCATCTCCGACCCGCGCTGGAAGCACGTGCTGCTGCCGGTGTGGAGCCTCAGCTACCGCTTCCGCGGCAAGGTGTATCCGGTGCTCGTGCACGGCCAGACCGGCAAGGTGGTGGGGGAGGCGCCTTGGAGCGTGTGGAAGATCCTCGGGCTGGTGGCGCTGCTGGCGGCGGCCGGCTTCGGGGCCTTCCTTGGATTCGGCGGCGGTGGCTTCTGAGCGGCCTCGGCCGCGGGGCAGCGAGATCGAGGAGCGGATCCGAATCCAGCGCGGCGACCTCACCGCCTACGACGGCGACGCGATCGTCAACGCCGCCAACGAGGCGCTGCTCGGCGGCGGCGGGGTCGACGGCGCCATCCACCGGGCCGCGGGTCCGGAGCTGCTCGAGGAGTGCCGCAGCCTGCGCGGCTGCCCGACCGGCGAGGCGCGCATCACCAGCGGCTACCGGCTCCCGGCGCGGCACGTGATCCACACCGTCGGGCCGGTGTGGCGCGGCGGTGGGCACGGCGAGCCGGAGCTGCTGGCGAGCTGTCACCGCGAGGCGCTGCGCCTGGCGGTCGCGCACGGCTGCCGCCGGGTGGCCTTCCCGGCCATCTCCTGCGGGGTCTACGGCTACCCGGTGGAGCTCGCCGCGCAGGTCGCGGTCGGAACGGTCGCCACCTTCCTGGAGGCGGACGCTACCTTGAGCGAAGTCGTCTTCGTCTGCTTCGACGAGGGCGTCGAGGCGGCCTTCCGCGCCGCGCTCGAAGAGCTCCGAAGCGACCGCTGATTCCTCCAGTCATGCTGCTCTCCGTCGTCCTCCTCGCCCTCGGTCCGCTCTCCGGCCTCGCCGCCGCGCAGGACCCTCCCGCCGCGGTCAACGCCGATCGCCCGACGATCCTGCAGGACGCCGACCGCACCTGGCTCGGGCCGGAGTGGTACGCCAACCGCTTGCAGGACTGGCGCCTGCGCGATGGCTGGATCGAGTGCGTGAACGGCGCCGAGCGCTATCCGGTGCGGGTGGCGCACCTGTTGCCGTGGAGCATCGGCGCGGGCGAGTCCTTTCGCCTTTCGGTGAAGCTCTCCGCGCTCGTCGTCGGCCTCGACGACGAAGCCTGCTCCGGTTTCCTGATCGGCACTGGCGGGGACGGGGTCGACTGGCGCTTGTCCGCCCTCGCCCACCACCGGCCGGCTGAGGATGGCGGCGTCTTCGTCGGCGTCGACGCCCACGGCCAAGCGGTCCTGCGCGACTTCGAGACCAACAAGTCGCGCGGCAACTGGGGCGTCGGCGGGAAGCTCGCTGACGGTGAATTCATGCGGCTGCCGCTCGAGCCGCTCGAGGCCGACCCTGGCGCGATGATGGACGCGACCGCGCCGGAGACGGTCACGGATCCGGCGGACGGCTCGCTCGCCATCCTCGCCGAGCGGATCCGTGGCGAGGACGAGGGTGCTGACGGCTATCGCTTGACCATCACCGTCCGACTCGAAGACGGCCGTGTCCTGAGCAAGGCGCGGTCCGAGATCCTCCCGGCGGCTTGGGTCGAAGGCGGGATCGCCCTCGCTTCTCACCGCGGCGCGCCCTTCACCGAGACCGGCTTCGCCTTCTCCGAGCTCGAGGTCGCCGGAGACATGATCCGCCACCACCCCGAGCGCCGCTTCGGGCCGATCGTCGCTGCGCAGTACACGCTCAGCCGCGGCACCCTCAAGCTGACCGCCCAGATGATGCCGCTGGGGCCGAAGGACGGTTCGTTGGCCTTGCTGCAGCTGCTGGGAGCGGACGGGGAGTGGCGTACCGTCGCCTCGGCCGACCTGCAGGTGCCGAGCTGGACCTTCCCCTTCCGCGTCGAGGGCTGGGACGGCTCGCGCGACCATCGATACCGCGTGCTCTACCGTTCGCGCGGTGAGGACCACGGCTGGGAGGGCGCCATCCGCGCCGAACCCACGCCCGACCGCGACTTCGTGCTGGCCGCCTTCACCGGCAACAAGCACTTCACCGGCGGCATCCGCTGGAATTCGAACGGCGTCTGGTTCCCGCACGTGGACATCGTGAACTCGGTGCGGTACCACGACCCGGACCTCCTGTTCTTCTCCGGCGACCAGATCTACGAGGGCGACATCACCGGAGCCCAGCGCAAGCCGGCCGACCAGGCCAAGCTCGACTACCTCGACAAGTGGTACCGGTGGTGCTGGGCCTTCGGCGACCTCGCCCGCGACCGCCCGACCATCTGCATCACCGACGACCACGATGTCTACCACGGCAACATCTGGGGCGCCGGCGGCCGCCACGCCCGGAGCCAGGACGACGGCGGCTATCGCATGCCGCCCGACTTCGTGCGCATGGTCGAGCGCACCCAGACCAGCCACCTGCCCGACCCGGTCGATCCGGCGCCGATCGAGCAGGGCATCGGCGTCTACTTCACCGAGCTGAACTACGGCGGGATCAGCTTCGCGATCCTCGAGGACCGCAAGTTCAAGACCTCGGCCACGCCGATCGTGCCGGAGGGCAAGGTCAAGAACGGCTGGTTCCAGAACCCCGACTTCGACCCGCGCGACGCCGACGTGCCCGAGGCGGTGCTGCTCGGCGAGCGCCAGGAGCGCTTCCTCGAGTCCTGGTCGGCGGATTGGTCGAACGACACCTGGATGAAGGTGGCGCTGTCGCAGACCATCTTCCAGAACGCCGCCACCATCCCCGGCGACTCGACCGGCGGCCACGTGCTGCCATCGGCGCCCTACCCCGAGATCGGCCAGGAGCCACGCGACTGGAAGTTCGCCGCCGACACCGACTCCAACGGCTGGCCGCAGTCCGGCCGCCGCCGCGCGCTCGAGGCCATGCGGAAGGGCTACGCCTTCCACGTGGCCGGCGACCAGCACCTCGGCAGCTTCCTCCAGTACGGCCTCGACGACTGGCGCGACGCCGGCCACGCCTTCTGCGTGCCGTCGATCGCCAACACCTGGCCGCGGCGCTGGTATCCGCCCGAGGGCGGCGCCAACCCGCTGCCGGGCCAGCCCTACTACACCGGCGACTACACCGACGGCTTCGGCAACAAGCTGACCATGTACGCGGTCTCCAACCCCTACAAGTGGGGCCGCGAGCCCGCCGCCTTGCACGACCGCGCGCCCGGCTACGGCATCGTGCGCTTCAACCGCGCCGCACGCACCATCCGCGCCGAGTGCTGGCCGCGCTGGGCGGATCCCGCCGACGGCGACGTCGCCCAGTACCCCGGTTGGCCGATCACCTTGCAGCAGGTCGAGGAGTACGCGCCGGCCGAGGTGGCGCTGCTGAACGAGATCCACGTCGAGGGCTTGGAGGTGGAGCCGGTCTTCGAGCTCTACGACCAGGCCAGCGGGGAGCGGATCTACTCGATCCGCTGGCCGCAGCCCTTCTTCACGCCTTGGGTGCCCGACGCCGACGGCACCTACCGGGTCCGGGTCGGCGACCCCGACACCGGCCGCTGGCAGGAGCTGCGGAACCTGACCACCGCCCCGGCCGTTCGAGCGCGCGTGCTGCGCTTCTGATCCCCGCTTCCGGCGCGGACACCGGAAGCTCGATCGCTCCCCGGCCGGCGGGAGCTCGCCCGGGCGGCCCCGGCGTGTGGGCGTCGCAACTCCTTCGGATCTCATTGGACTAGGCAGACGGTAATCAAAATCGCATAGGATGT
>CAZXTO010000199.1:0-6699 GCA_964643675.1 uncultured Planctomycetales bacterium | reverse complement strand
CTTGGCCACCGCCGCCGGCAGCCTGTTCAGCGACAGCGCGCTGGCCGGCGCCTCCTCGGCGCTGCTGTCGGGCTTCCAGGCCTTCATGGCCGGGGCGCTGCTCCACGTCGTGGTCGGCCACACCTTCCAATTGAAGGGCGGGCTGCAGAGCGGCCGCGAGCGCGCCTGGTCGGGGGTGGGCGGCCTCAGCGGCCTCGGCCTGCTGTTCCTGTTCGGCGTGCTCCACGCCCACGCCGAGGGCGAGCTGCTGGCCACCCCGGCGCTGCGCAGCTTCGTGCAGCTGGCGGCGCAGAGCGCGCCGGCCCTGCTGGCGGCCTCGCTGACGATCTGGGTGACCAAGGCGATCGTGCCCGGCAGCCTGGCGCGCTTCTTCCACGGGCGCAATCGAGTCGACCAGGCGCTGCGCGGCACCGTCGCCGGCCTGCCGCTGCCGATCTGCTCCTGCGGCGTGATCCCGATGTACCGCAGCATGATCCAGGCCCGCACTCCGGCCCCGGCCGCGCTCGCCTTCCTGGTGGCGGCGCCCGAGGTCGGCTGGGCGGCGATCCTGCTGTCGCTCGGGCTGCTGGGACCGGAGATGACCGCGCTGCGGCTGGGCGGCGCCGCGCTGCTGGCGCTGGGCGTCGGCATCGTGGTGGGCGGCCTGGCCGAGCGCCGCCGACGCGAGCTCCCGCCCGAGCCGACCCCGGAGCAGCGGCCCCCGCTGGCCGAGCGGGTGCGCGCCGGCTTCCGCTACGGCTTCGGCACCGTGATGGACGACACCGCGCCGTGGATCGTGCTCGGCCTGCTGGTGGCGGCGGTGCTCGAGCCGACCCTCGAGGCCGACCTGCTGCTGGGCCTGCCGCTCGGGGTCGACGTGCTGATCGCCACCCTGATCGGCCTGCCGCTCTACGTCTGCGCCTCGGGCTCGACGCCGCTGGTCGCGGTCCTGCTCCTGAAGGGGCTGTCGCCCGGTGCCGCGGTCGCCTTCCTGCTGACCGGCCCGGCCACCAACCTGACCACCGCCGGCCTGCTGGCGCAGCTGCACGGCAAGCGGGTCGCCGCCGCCTTCGCCGCCGCCATGATCGTGCTGGCGGTCGCGCTCGGCCTGGCCACCAACCTGTTCCTGACCGGCTTCCAGGCCGCCGAGGCGGTGCCCCACCACCACGAGCACATCGGCACCTGGCAGTGGCTGACCCTGGCCTTGCTCGGCATGGCCTACCTCGCCAGCCTGCTGCGGCTGGGCGTGACCGGCTTCCTCGGCAAGGTGATGCGCCCCCACGCTGACGACGGCCCGCCGGCCGAGTCCTGCTGCGCCGAACCGGCCGCTCCGACGGACTCCTGCTGCGCGGAAGCGCCTGCCCCCGCCCCCCCCTCCGGCTGCGAGAATGCGCAGCCCGAAGCCGCGCCCCCTCCCCCCGCCTCCGAGGGTGGCTGCTGCGGCGACTCCGACAAGAAATGAAACGCGCCCTCTGCCTGATCCTGTTCCTGCTGGCCCTCGCGCCGGCGCTGGCCGCCCAGACCGCCCGCGGCGAGGCCCGGCCCTGGCCGCACGAGTCCTCCGACATCCCGGTCGACCCGCGCATCCAATTCGGCAGCTTCGCCAACGGCATGCGCTACGCCTGGGCCGACAACGGCGAGCCTGAGCAGCGCTGCTACCTGCGCCTGCACGTCAACGCCGGCAGCCTGGCCGAGACCGAGACCGAGCAGGGCATGGCGCACTTCCTCGAGCACATGGCCTTCAACGGCTCGGAGAACTTCCCGCCCGGCACGCTGATCGAGTGGTTCCAGGAGCACGGCATGAGCTTCGGGGCCGACACCAACGCCCACACCATCTTCGGCGAGACGGTCTACAAGCTCGACCTGCCGACCAGCGACGTCGAGACCATCCGCGAGGGCCTGACCGTGCTGCGCGACTACGCCGACGGCCTGCTGCTGGAGGAGGCCGAGGTCCAGGCCGAGAAGGGAGTCATCGACGGCGAGCAGCGCGAGCGCGACTCCGCCGGCTTCCGCATGTTCATGAAGCAGATGGAGATCATGTTCGCCGGCAGCCGCTACGCCGAGCGCATCCCGATCGGCACCAAGGAGGTGCGCGACGAGTTCAGCGCCGCCTCGGTGCGCGCCTTCTACGAGAAGTGGTACCGCCCCGAGCACCTGACCCTGATCGTGGTCGGCGACCTCGGCGAGCTCGACCCGGTGCCGCTGTTCGAGGAGGCCTTCGCCGACATGGTGCCGCCCAAGGGGCGCCCGGCCCTGGAACCGGTCTGCGGCGAGGTCGAGAGCTACCAGCACGCCTTCGCGATCTACGAGGAGGAGATCCCCTCGGTCAGCATCAACGTGTCGGTCCTCACTCCCTATGAGGAGGAGTTCCCGACCCAGGCCGAGTGGGTCGACGACCTGCCGCTGAACTACGCCCACAGCATGGTGAACCTGCGCTTCAGCGAGCTGGCCAAGCAGGAGGACGCGCCCTTCCTCGGCGCCAGCACCGGCGCTGGCGACGAGCTCACGATCATGCACAGCGAGAACCTGAGCGTGCAGTGCAAGCCGGAGCAGTGGCAGGAGGCGCTGGCCTTCTGCGAGCAGGAGCTGCGGCGGGCGCTGGAGTTCGGCTTCCAGCAGGCCGAGCTCGACGAGCTGCGCGCCGACATGCTGCGCGGCCTGGACGAGGCGGTCGAGCGCGAGGCCACCCAGCACAGCTCGAGCATGCTCGGCGAGCTGCTGCTGGCGGCCGAGGAGCGCTACGTGCCGACCGACGCTGAGACCAACCGCGCGATCCTGAAGCCGGCGATCGAGGCGCTGACGGTGGAGGCCTGCCACGCGGCGTTGGTCGAGGCCTGGGAGGCCGGCCCGCTGTCGATCGTCGCCACCGGCCACCTGGACCTCGGCGAAGGCGCCGGCGAGCAGCTGCGCGCCGCGCTCGAGGCGAGCCGGGCGGTGCCGGTCGAGAAGATGGAAGAGATCGTGGTGTCGGACTTCGCCTACGCCTCGAGCGCCGGCGGCGCCGGCGAGGTGGTCGAGCGCAGCCACGTCGAGGACCTCGACTTCCACATGCTGCGCTTCGCCAACGGCGTGACGGTCAACATCAAGCGGACCGACTTCAAGGAGAAGCAGATCCTGATCCAGGGCAACCTGGGTGAGGGCGGGTTGGCGGCGGCGCCGAGCGTCGAGGCCACCGCGGTCGACTTCTACCTCGACTCCGCCTTCAACGGCGGCGGCCTGGGCGCGCACGACAACGAGGAGCTGCGGCGGCTGACCGCCGGCCGCACCGTCGGCACCGGCCTGAGCTCGGGCGAGGACCGCCTGATGATCGGCGGCTCCACCACCGCCGAGGACCTGCTGCTCCAGTGCGAGCTGATGTGCGCCTGGCTGAGCGATCCGGGCTGGCGCGAGGACGGCATGGTGCAGATGAAGCGCCAGATCCCGCTGATCTTCCAGGGCATCAAGCACCAGCACCAGGGTCCGATGATCCTGGAGTTCCTGCCGGCCGTGTACAGCAACGACCCGCGCTTCGGTCTGCCGACCCAAGAGGCGCTCGAGGCCGTGACCATGGAGCAGGTGCGGGCCCAGCTCGAGCCGCAGCTGGCCGACGGCCCGCTCGAGCTGAGCTTCGTCGGCGACCTGGACGTGGAGGCGGTGGTCGAGGCCTGCGCCCGCACCTTCGGCAAGCTGCCGCCGCGGCGCGCGCTGGTGGACTACCCCGAGCACCGCGTGGTGCCGGCGGCGCAGACCGGCCTGAAGCAGCTGCACACGGTGCAGACCCAGGTGCCCAAGTCGCTGGTGATGATCCTGTACCCGGCCACCGATGGTATGGAGTCGGAGCGGCGCCGCGGGATGAGCTTCCTCGGCACGGTGCTGAACGATCGGTTGCGGCTGGAGGTGCGCGAGAAGCTCGGCGCCGCCTACTCGCCGGGCGCCGGCGCGCAGCTGAGCGAGACCTTCCCCGGCAACGGCATGATCATGATCCAGGCCATGGCCGACCCGGAGAACGTCGACACGCTGGTGGAGGCCTGCCTGGCGGCGGCCGACAGCCTGGCGACCGACGGCGTGACCGAGGAGGAGACCGCACGTCTGCGCGAGCCGATCCTCAACCAGATCCGGGACGCGCGGCGCACCAACGGCTACTGGCTGTCCGCGATCGAGGACGCCCACCGCGATCCCGGTTCGATCGAAGACATCCGCACCGTGGTCGGCTTCTACGAGGCCATCGACGCGGCGACGCTGAGCAAGATGGCGGCCGAGTACCTCGGCCAGGCGAGCGCCAACGTGCTGGTGGTGGATCCGGAGTAGGGTTGACGAACGAAGAATGGGCGGCTGCCCTCAAACGGGCTCCGTCCCTTCGTTCAGGATGGCGAGGTACCCTTTGTAGGCGTACACGCGCCCACGACGCTGCCCGGTGATCTCCCGCGCGATCCCGAGCTTCTCGAGGGCGCCCACGGCCCGTGCGGCGGTCGGGTAGCTGACCCCCGTCCGACCTTCCAGGTCGCCGATGCTGGCCACGGGACGCGCGCAGAGCGCCCGGTAGACCCGCAAGGTGTTGGCAGCGGCCTTGCCGACGGACTGGACCCGCTCTCGGTCTGCTTGGAACAACCCCTGGAGACGGTGGGCCGTGTCCACCGCCGACTCCGCGGTGACTGCGACCCCTTCGAGGAAGAAGTCGAGCCAGGCTTCCCAATCCCCGGTTCGGCGGACGAGGTCGAGCCGACGGTAGTACTCCTCCCGGTGCTGCTTGAAGAAGAGGCTGAGATAGAGCAGGGGCTCGGCCAGGACACGCGCGTCGCACAACATCAGGGCGATCAGGAGCCGCCCGACGCGGCCGTTGCCGTCCAGGAAGGGGTGGATGGTCTCGAACTGCACGTGGGCCAATCCGGCGCGAACGAGGGCGGGAAGGCCGTCTTCGGTCGCGTGGATGAACGACTCGAGTCCGGTCATGCAATCGGCGACCTGCTGCGGGGGCGGCGGCACGAAGTGGGCGTTGCCCGGCCGGCTGCCGCCGATCCAGTTCTGGCTGACCCGGAACTCGCCCGGCCGCTTGTCGGCGCCGCGGCCGCGGGCCAGGAGGCGCTCGTGGATCTCGCGGAGCAGGCGGCTGGACAGCGGGAAGCCACCGCGAACACGGGCGAGGCCGTGCTCCAGGGCGGCGACGTAGTTGGAGACCTCGACCACGTCGTCGAAGGGAACGCCGAGAGCCTCGTCGAGCTCGAACAGCAGGAGGTCGGAGAGCGAAGACTGCGTCCCCTCGATCTGGCTCGAGAGCACCGCCTCGCGCCGGACGTAGGAGTAGAGGAAGAGCCCCGGGTCGGGCAGGAGCGTGGAGACGCCGTCCAGGCGGCCGCACGCCAGCAAGGCACGCTCCAGGAGCTGCTGGCGACCGCCGCCCAGGTCGAGGGCCGGCGCGGGCGGGAGCGGCTTCGGCACGAAGGCCCGCACCGCCTCGCCTGCTGTGGTCGAGGTCTCGTATCGGCCGGTGGTGCCGCGGTGCATGGGGTCGTTCTCGCCGGCGTGAATAAGCCGAGTCGCTATTCACGTTTTACCTAGATCTCGTTAATAACGTGCCAGAATTTGCGCCCTTGCCGCCCCATTGGCGCCAATTGGACCGTTTTTCAATGGCCACTGAATATTCCAGGCCGAGGCGGACACAAGCGGGAACCGACGTGGCGGAGACCGGCTCACTCACCTGGTGACCTCCATCACCCCCAGCGTGGAAAGGGCCCTGATCCAGCCGACGACGTTCGAGGCCTCGACCCAGGACCTGGAGTCGCGGCCCTTCCGAGCAACGTGGACTGGGGACCGACGAGGAGCGACACGATCGCCTTACCTTTCGCGTCGAGATTCCCGCCCATTCGTTGGGATGATGAACTCCACCACAGAGGGCGCTCAGCGCGAGCGGAGCACCCCTCCCCAAGGATGAGAACCGAAGCCCCTTCCATTGGAGGCCCAACCGTCTGAGAAGGAAAGGCGGAGAGCACGGCTTGAGCAAGCCTTAGGTCGAATTGGATCTCGATTGCCGAGCCGTGTTCAGCGGACGAATGCGAAAGAGGCGCCCTCTTCCCGATCAGAGCAAGGTGCCTCCATACGATGAGTACGCTGGTCCGCTCCACTCCCCGCCATGGATCACCCGACTCGCCAAGAGATCCTCGACCTCATCACTCTCGCCGGAGGCAATGTCGCCGGCACAGCGGCGAAGGTTGCAGCTGGCACAGGCATTCCTGAAGCCGAGGTCTACGGCGCCGGCAGCTTCTTCCACCTGCTCGACGACCCGGCGGTGAAGCTGCGGGTGTGCACGGGGCTGTCGTGCGTGATGGAGGGCTCGGCGGAGGTGTTGGCGCGAGCGGAGGCGGCGGGGCTGCCGGCGGCGGAGTGTTCCTGCCTGGCGGCCTGCGACCGGGCGCCGGTGGCGATGCGCGAGCGGGTTGTGCTGCCAGAGTTGGCGCCTGACGAGGTCGATGCCGCGGGCGGCGACTGGCACGCGGTGCGGCCCGAGCAGCAGGATTGGGGCGGCGCGGTCGGGGTGGCGCCGGCCGGCGGCGATGCCGAAAGGGCGCAGCGCCTGGCGATGGACCTCGAGGCCGCGCGCGATCGCAGCGGCGCCGCCTTCGCCCGCGCCGCTGAGATCGGCCCCGATGCGGTCATCGCCGAGGTCGAGGCGGCCGGGCTGCAAGGCCGCGGCGGCGCCGGCTTCCCGGCGGCCTTCACGTGGAAGGCGGTGCGCGGGGCAGCGGC
>CAZXTO010000198.1:0-6702 GCA_964643675.1 uncultured Planctomycetales bacterium | reverse complement strand
CTGGACCAGGGTGTCGCTCTGCTGGCTGAGGCCGAGGTAGCGCAGCTCGGCGACCACCGGCCCGGAGCCGCGCAAGGGCGCCAAGGCGGCCGGGGCGGCGGCCTGGAGTTCGGGGTCGGTCTGGTCGACGCCGGGCTCGGGCGGCGGAGGACCGGGAGCAGGCTCTGGCTCGGCGCCCGGACCGAACAAGACCCAGCCCACGGCCGCCACCAACAGGAGGGCGGCGAGGGGCAGGAGCTTGCCCGGGGCGGTGCGGGTCGCGGCGGCCATCGCGGGTAGCCTAATATGGACGCCGCCGGGACGGGTTTCCTTCCGGCCCAGCCATGAGCGACGCGACCAGCCTGAAGTCCAGCACTGCCACCGGCACCGTCAAGGTCGCGACCGGCCTGCTCCTCTTGAAGGCGGTCACCTGGCTGGTCACCGGCTCCTCGGGCGTGCTCGGTTCGACCCTGGACTCGGGGCTGGACCTGCTGGCCTCGGCGATCGTGCTCTGGGCGGTGCTGCACGCCGAGCGGCCGGCCGACGCCGACCACCCCTGGGGCCACGGCAAGGCCGAGGGCCTGGCCGCCCTGTTCCAGTCGCTGTTCATCTTCGCCAGCGGCCTGGGCCTGGCGACCTCGGTGGTGCGGCGCTGGCTCGACGAGGAGGCGGCGGTCGAGAACCACTGGCTGGGCATCGCGGTGATGGTGATCAGCACCGTCGTCACCCTGTGGTGGGTGCGCCGGCTGAAGCAGGCCGCGCGCGACTCCGGCTCGCCGGCGCTCGAGGCCGACAGCGCCCACTACGCCAGCGACGTGCTGCTCAACCTGAGCGTGGTCGCCGGCCTGGCGCTCAGCACCCTGTTCGATGGCGAGGCCTGGCCCGACCTGGTGGTGGGCCTGGGCATCGCGTTGCTGATCCTCAACACCGCCCGCGAGGTCTTCCTGAGCGGGGTCGAGAACCTGATGGACCGCGGCCTGGAGCCGAGCGAGCAGGCCGCGATCCTCGGCGTGGTCACCGAATACGCGCCCCGCGTGATGGGCTTCCACGAGCTCCGCACCCGCCGGAGCGGCTCCGAGACCTTCCTCGAGCTGCACCTCGACCTGGACCGGGACCTCAGCTTCGTCGAGGCCCACGACCTCAGCGAGGAGGTCGGCCACGCCATCGAGCAAGCCGTCCCGCGCAGCCGCGCCACCGTGCACGCCGACCCGATCTGATCAATTCGGGGTCAGACGTCGATTGTTTTGCCGCCGTCGTCGGCGGGGCCGGGTCATCGGAAGGAACACGGACCCATGGCCTCACTCTCCTTCCTGGACCAACTCCTCCGCCGCGGCGGCACCATCGCCGATGACCTGGCGAACGCCGATCGCTCCACCCAGCTGCTGCGCGGCTCCTTCCTCTGGCTGGTGACGCTGGGCGCCCTCTACGGCTTCGCGATGGGCAGCTACAACGGCTTCCTCGGCCAGAGCTGGCTGTTCGCGGCCAGTTCGGCCCTGAAGGTGCCGCTGTTGCTGGTCACCACCACCCTGCTCTGCTTCCCGGCGCTGTACGTCTTCGGCATCGCCGGCGGCGCCGCGATCCGGCCGCAGCCGCTGCTGGCGGCCTTGTTCAGCGCCCAGGCGGTGCTGGTGCTCGCGCTGGTGGCGCTGATCCCGGTGGTGCTGTTCTTCACCACCACGATCCACGGCTACAAGGCGGTCAAGCTGCTCCACGTGGCGGTCTTCGCCCTGGCGGGCCTGTCGGCGCTGCGCTTCCTCCGCGGGGTGCTGCAGCGCGCCGACCCGAGCTTGACCAAGAACCGCCGCCTGATGATCGCCTGGATGGCCCTGTTCGGCCTCACCGGGGCGCAGATGGGCTGGATGATGCGCCCGTTCATCGGCCGCTCGGGCGAGGACTTCGTCTTCGCCCGCCAGATCCGGGGCAGCATCTTCCAGGACATCGGCCGCACCCTGTTGGAGATGGTCGGCGGGATGTGATGGCCGCTGCGCGGCGGGGACGGCGTCCGCGGCGGAAATAGACGTCTGACCCCGAATGGGTAGAATGCGGGATTGGGCTGCGCCCGCCGGGCGCCAAAAGGACCATCATGATGACCGAACGCGAAGTCCTCGAAGTCGCCGAATTCCACGGCGACGGCATCTCCGCCGAGCTCTCCCGGGCCGTGCACACCGTCGCCGAGCACCTGCCGCTCGACGTCCGCTTCCACCCGGTCGACCTGTCGCTGGAGCGCCGGCGCGGCGACGCCGAGGGCGCCTACCAGGACGCCGAGCAGGCGATCCGGCACCACCGCGTGGCGATCAAGTACCCGACCGTCACCGAGGCCGAGAGCCCCAACAAGGTGCTGCGCGAGCGCTTCGACTTCTCGGTCATCCACCGGCCGGTGGCGAACATCCCCGGCGTGCCGCGCCGCCACGACGGCGAGGTCGACGTCCACATCATCCGCATCGCCGTCGGCGGCACCTACGAGGACGCCGGCCGCCGCATCGGCACCGAGGCCGCAGTCTCGGTGCGCGTGATCGAGCGCGGCCCCAGCACCCACGCCAACGAGTTCGCCTTCCACCTGGCCAAGCGGCTCGGCTGCGGCGTCGTCAGCACCTCGAAGTACACGATCCAGAAGGCCACCGACGGCCTGTTCGAGGAGATCGCCGAGGAGGTCGCCGCCAAGCACCCCGAGGTCCCCCACCGCGCCGAGCTGTTCGACGCCCTGCTGGCCAAGCTGATCATGGAGCCCGAGGCCTACCGGGTGATCGTGACCCCGAACGAGTACGGCGACTTCCTGTCCGACGCCGCCTGCGGCATGATCGGCTCGATCGGCCTCGGCGCCAGCGCCAACTACAGCTTCGACGCCGGCGGCGAGGTCCAGCTGGCGATGTTCGACCCCGCCGGCGGCACCGCCCCCGACATCGCCGGCCAGGGCGTCTGCAACCCGACCGCGGCCCTGTTCGCCTTCTCGATGATGCTGACCCACTGCGGCTTCCGCGGCCTGGGCAGCATGCTGGACGCCGCGATCCGCCACACCATCGCCGCCGGCGAGACCACCGGCGACCTCGGCGGTACGCTGAGCACCGATGCCTTCACCGCGGCGGTCTGCGAGACGATGCGCGGCGAGCTCACCGGAGCTCCCGCCTAGGGGCGGCGCCCCCGCCGTCCCCGAGGCCACCGCGGGCCGCTTCGTCGCCGGCGTCGGCCTGCAGAGCCTGGGCCGCGGCGGTCAGGCGCTGGCCGCCTTCGCCACCGTCCTGGTGCTGGCGGCGGCGCTCGACGCGCCGGCGCTGGGGGTCTACGGGGTCTACGAGACCCTGTTCGCCTTCGTCGAGGCGCTGGTCGACGGCGGCAGCGGCAACGCCCTGCTGCGGCGCGCCGGAGCGCGGCCCGAGGCCCTGCGGCCGGGCCTGCGGCAGGCCTTCCGCTTCCGCCTGGCCAGCGCCAGCGTCGGCGCCTTGGTGGTGCTCGGCTACGCCGCCTTCGACAGCCAGGTCACGGTCAGCCACTCGGGCCTGCTGCTGTGCGTGCTCGCCTTGTACTCCCAGCTCGCCACCACGCGCGGGGTGGTGTTCGCGCTGCAGCTGCGCTTCGGCGCCCCGTCCGCGACCCGGGCGCTGACCGCGCTGGCGGTGTTCGGGGTGGTCGCCGGCATGGTGGCTGCCGGGGTGCGCGACCCGCTGATGTGCCTGGCGGGCGCCCACCTCACCCGCGCCGGCGGCAACCTGGTCCTGGGCGCCATCGCCGGCCGCCGACTGCACGCCTGGCCGCGCGGCGGACCGCCCGAGACCGGCTTCCTCGGCGAGTGCCTGGCCCTCGGCGCCGGCGGGGTGGTGCGCGAGGCCTACGGCCGCATCGACCTGCTGCTGGTCCGCGCCCTGCTCGGCACCGCCGCGGCCGGGCTCTACACGCCGGTGCGCAAGCTGTTCCACCTCAGCCTGCAGCTGCCCTCCTTCATCGGCGTGGTGGCGATGCCGGCGCTGGCCGCGGCCGGCGATGCCGGCGCCCTGCGACGCCGCTGCTACCAGATGGCGCGGCGCATGGCCTGGTTCAGCCTGCCCGCGGCCGCCTTGGCGTGGCCGCTGACCCCGTGGGTGGTCGAACTGCTGTTCGGCCCCGAGTTCGCCGACAGCGCGCGGCCGCTGCAGATCCTCGCCGTCGCGGCGGCGCTGATCTTCCCCGGCAGCATCCTCACCACCGGCATGGTCGCCCAAGGCGCCGCCCGCCCCGCCCTGCGCCTGGCGGTACTCGTGCTGGTCGTCGCCGCCGCCGCCAACGCCTGCCTGATCCCGCTCTGGTCCCTGGCCGGCGCCGCCACGGCCCGCGTCCTCGCCGAAGCCGTCGCCCTCGGGGGAGCCCTCCGCTATTTCGGGGTCAGACGTCCATTTCTTCCCGATCCGCCATCCGGGCCCCCGACGCCTCACGGAAGTCCTGATCCAGCCTCGGGATCCGCAGACGCGGACCGCGCTCCCCTAGGCAGCTCGCGGAAGAAATAGACGTCTGACCCCGTATTATTCGGGCATGCGTGTTGGCTTCGACATCCGGCCGGCTTTGTTCGGCCACGCGGGCATCGCCCGCTACGGCCGGGAGCTCGCCCGGAACCTGTGCGAGCTCGAGGATGGCCCCTTCCTGGAGTTCTTCGCCCCCACCTGGCGCGGCGGCCGCGTCGCCACCACGGACTTCCCGCCCGACCGCTACCGCATGCACCGCGGCTTCCTGCCGGCGCGCGGCATGGCCTTCCTCAACCACGTGCCCGGCTTCGACGCCGGTCGCTGGCCGGCCCGCGTCGACGTCTTCCACTGGACCGACTACGTCTACCCGACCGTCAAGTCCGCCGGCACCGTCATGACCCTGCACGACGCCGCCTTCGCGGTCGACCCGCTGTTCCACGGCTGGAACACCTCGGTGCTGCTCGACCGCGTGCGCCGCGCGATCGCCCAAGCCGACCGCGTGATCGTGGTCAGCGAACCCGGCCTGCGCGACGCCGAGCTGCTCGGCGCCGACCCCGAACACGTCACCGTGATCCCGAACGGGGTCGACCAGCGCTTCCGGCCCGCCGCCGACCACGAGCCCGGCGACGGCGACTTCCTGCTCACCGTCGGCACCATCGAGCCGCGCAAGAACTACCCGCGCATCCTGGCCGCGCTCGAACGCCTGTGGGACCGCGACGCCGCCCCCGACTGGGTGATCGTCGGCAGCGAGGGCTGGGAGCACGAAGAGTTCCTGGCCAAGCTCGAGCGCTCGCGCCACCGCGGCCGCATCCGCTGGATGAAGAACGCCAGCGACGAAGAGCTGGTGAAGGTCTACCAGGGCTGCGTCGCCCTGGTCTACGTGTCGATCCACGAGGGCTTCGGCCTGCCGGTGCTCGAGGCCATGGCCTGCGGCAAGCCGGTCGTGGTGGCCGACCAGACCGCGCCGGCCTGGGTGGCGGGCAAGGCCGGCATGCGCGTGCAGCCGCGCGACAGCGGCTCGATCGAGGAGGGCATCCGCCGCATCCTCGAGGAGCACGCCTGGCGCCGCCAGGCGGCCGCCGTGCTCGAACGCCGCGCCACCGAGTTCAGCTGGCAGGAGGCCGCGCGCAAGACCGATCAGGTCTACCGCGAGGTCGCCGCGCTGCACCGCGAGCGCACCGGCGCCGCCGCCGGCTGAGCGGAGCCACCGTGCGGATCGCGATCGACGTCTCGGTGCTGGAGCGGACCCCCGCGACCGGCGTCGAGCGATCGCTGCTGCAGCTGCTGCGCGGCCTGCGCGAGCAAGAGGAGGAGCACGAGTACCTGCTGGTGGCGCCGCGCCGCCCCGCCGCTCTGCCGGACCTCGGAGACCCGCGCTTCCGCGTCGTCGAGCTGGCGCCGCGCCGCAGCCGCCTGCTGTGGCGGGAGCGGCTGGTGCCGGCCTTCGCCCGCCGCGAGCGGATCGACCTGTGGCACGCGCCGATCCAGGCGATCCCGCTGCTGCTGGACCGACCCAAGGTCGCGACCATGCACGAGCTGTCCTGGCTGGAGACGCGCGGCGTGAAGGATGAGGGCGCGGTCGCCAAGCGCCGGCTGCTGGCGAGCCTGGTCGCCCGCGCGGCCGACCTGGTGGTGTGCGTCAGCCGCCGCACCCGCCTGAACTTCCTCGCCCTCCATCCCGCCGCGGAAGCGCGCGCGGTGGCCATCCCGCACGGGGTCGACCCGCGCTTCGCCGATGCCGCCGCGGACCGCGATGGCCTGGCCGATCGCCTCGGCCTGCCGACCGCGGCGCCGTACTTCCTGACCGTCGGCCGGGCGCTCAAGCGCAAGGGCCTGCCCCACGCCGTGCGCGCCTTCCACGCCTACCGGGAAGGCGCGGGCGACGCCGACGCGGCCCACGCCCCCCGCCTGGTCATGGCCGGTCCGCCCACCGAGCGCTTGCGACAGGCGCTAGCGCTCGCGGGCGAACTCGGTCTGGGCGATCAGGTGCTGGCGCCGGGCTTCGTTCCCGAGGAGGACCTCCCGGCGCTCTACGCCGGCGCCGCCGCCCTGCTGGTGCCGAGCGAATCGGAGGGCTTCGGCCTGCCGGTGATCGAGGCGATGGCGGCTGGGGCGCCGGTGATCGCGCAGCGCGGCTCCTCGCTGCCCGAGGTCGGCGGCGAGGCCGCGCTGCTGATCGACTTCCACGATCCCGCCGCCGCCGCCGCCGCGATGCGTCGCGCCACCGGTCCGGAACGCGGCGCCCTGCTCGCCGCCGGTCGCCGCCGCGCCGCCGACTTCCCGATGGACGGCC
>CAZXTO010000197.1:0-6755 GCA_964643675.1 uncultured Planctomycetales bacterium | reverse complement strand
GTTGCGCCCGGCTCACCGGTCCCGGCGGCGCTCGCAGCGGGATCGCCCGCGCCTGCCCCTTGGACCTCTTGGGTCGGAGGATCGCCGGCAGCGACCGGGGCGGGCTCCGGATCGCCGCCACCGCAGGCGCCGAGCAGGACGAGGAATGGAAGGAAGGAGAGCGGGCGGTTCATGTCGAGGGGCGGGCTAGCGGCGGTCGCGCACGATGGCGGAGACGGCGAGTTCCTGTTCGGGCAGATCGGCCTCCTCGGGATAGGAGATCCGGAGGCGGGCGGCGTGCGTGCCGAGCGGGGCGTCGCCGGAGATGCTCACCTTGACGACGTAGGCCTGGCCGGGCTCGCGGGCGCTGACCTCGGCCAGGAACAGCTCGGAGTCGAGCAGCTCGACGATCGGCTCGGGGATCGGCTCCCCGGCCATCGCCCGCACCTGCACCCGACGCACCGGGGTGTCGCCCTTGTTCATCATGCCGAAGGTGAGGCGTTGATCGGGCTGATAGCGCACCGGCCCGAACACGTTGGCCTGGAGCACGATCTCGAGCCGGCGACCGAGGCTGGTCTCGGCCACGAAGCTCCCGTAGTGGCGACGGGTCTCGGCCTCCGGCAGGAGCTGGATGCGGAATCGCTTCAGGACCCGCTGGCCGTCCGGGGCAGGCTCCGCCTCCCCGACTTCCTCGATCAGGAAGCCGGCCGGGCTGTTCACCCAGCGCTCGACCACGAAGTCCTTCACCGCGCTGACCACGACCTCGCGCTCCGCGCCGCGCCGGGCAGGGACCTCGCCGAACAGCACCTGCTTGGGCGAGAGCACGAAGATCGGCCGGATCAGGGCCTGGACGTCGAGCTTGAGCGGCATGTCCAGGGCGTTGCCGCGCAGGGTGATGTCGGTCTTCTTGAGCTCCTTGAAGGTGCCCGACTCGAACATGCCGAAGATGCGGCCGCTGGCCTGGGGTCGGATCGGCGAACCGAGGATGTAGGGCTCGCCATCGACCTCGACCCGGATGTCGGTGCAGCCGCAGGAGGGGGCCACCTCGGTGATCACGACCGGATCCGGTCCCTCGACGCGGAACGGGAACTCGAGCGGGTGCTCCTCGTGCTGGAGGATCTCGCCGAGGTCGATCGCGCGGTTCTCGAAGCGGAGCTGGCTCTCGGAGTAGTCAGCAGCCGGGGCTTCGCCGGAGGCGCCGGGGGCATCCCCGGCCGAACCGGGCGCGCCGGGGCTGGAGGCCTCTCCCGGGCTGCAAGCGGCGAGCGGGAGCAGCAGGAGCAGGGCGGGCAGCGAGGAGGGGCGCAACATCAGCGTAGCTCGTTCGATTCCGACTTCATTCCACGACACCAGCCAAGGTGATCTGGCGGTCGAGATTGTGCACCTCTCCATCGGCTTCGTGGCGCAGCCGGAGGTGCAGCTTTCCGGTCAGGACCCCCGCCTCCGGCCCCGTGGGGATGGCCAAGCGGAGGCGGTAAGTCGTGGAGGGCGTCAAGTTTAGACACTCCACCCGAGCACCGGGAAGGCCCTCCAAACGATACTCCGTCACGGCCAGTTCGCCATGAGAAGTTCCGACGTCCACGGTGGCCTGGATCTGGCTCCCGGCCGGCGCCCGGCCCAGCCGGACCACCCGGGCGGGCCGGGTCCAGACCTCCTCCTCGATCCGGTACTGGAAGGGCACCACGGTGGACAAGGCGTTGTCCGCGCGGAGCTTGAGGAACCAGGCGTGCTCCCCGGGCGCCGCCTCCGCAGGGATCTGGAGCCGGAAGGCGTGCTCCTGGGCCCGCCGCTGGCTCGGCAGGCCGTCGACCGTCACGCCCGGAGGGAGGCCCGCCACATCCAGCAGACGGAAAGCCTCCGGCCCGGTGACGCGGAAATCCACCGTCCAGGGGCCCTGCCCGGCCAATTCCCCCGGGGTATAGCGGGAGGGCTCCACCACCAGCCAGGGTTCGAGGAAGCTCCGGACCTCGAGCGCCCGAGGCAGGCCGGCCCCCTGCCCGAGGACCTCCAGCAGGATGTCCTTCTGCCCCTGGAAGCCGGCGCTGTCGTATTCCACCACGATCTCCCCGCGCGAACCGGCTGGCAGCGGGCTGCCGAGCTCCAGCCGGCGGCCGTCGAGCTCCAGGCGCGGGTCCAGGCATCCGCAGCCGGGCTTCAGCTCCTGGATCACCACCGCCTCGGAGCCCTCGACCCGGAACGGGAAGCGCAGGGTCTCGGTGGCCCCGCTGGTCAGGACCCCCAGCTCCAGCACCGGCCGGGCGAAGGCCAGGCCGGCCGGCTCGGCCGGCTCCTGGCAGGCCCCCGCCAACAGCAGCGCGCCCAGGGCTACGGCACCAGGGATCGGAACGCGACGGTGTTGCCCTCTCATGGCTAGCGGCCCAATATACGGCCCGTGGTGCGCCCTCCGCTGCTCCCCCTCCTGCTGCTCCCGCTCCTCGGCCTGGTCTCCTGCACCTGCCCGACCGAGGCCCGCCTGTTGGTGGAGCGACCCGATTTCCGCAGCCCCGAGGGGACCGGCCGCAGCTTCCTGGCGGCGGTGAGCCGGGACGACGCCCCGGCCGAGTACCGCTGCCTGTCGGAGGCGCTGAAGGAGGAGTCGGGCGCCACCCTCGACGCCTGGATGATCGGCCGGGTGGAAGCGCGCCGGGAGATCGGACCCTTCCTGCTCAACCGGGCCCACCGCCTCGACTACCTGGGGACGGTCGCCACCGAGCAGGGGCTGCTCACGCGCTGGGGCTTCGGCGAGACCCCGCGCCTCGGCTTGCTGATGGTGCCGCAGCACTACTTCGACCTCCACGGGCCGGACGGCCCGATCACCGGCGAGCTGCTCGATCAGCCCCCGGAGCACTACCTGGACGCCGACGGCCGCGCCCTGCGCTTGGAGATTCTGGACGCCCTGCCGCGCCGCTTCCGGGGCTTCTCGGAGACCACCCGCTTCGAGTTGGGCACCGAGTGGAAGCTCCGCAGCCTGCGCGTCTTCGATTCCTGAGGAGAAAGGGCTTTCCCCGCCAATTCTAGAACTTAGGCCCGGGGCAATGTCGACGCGTCGCCGCAACAGGAACCCCCGGTACGTCTCCACCTTCGGCCCCGGCATGCCCAAGGGCCTGGCCACCTCGCGCGAGCTCCTGGGCGGGAAGGGTGCTGGATTGGCGAAAATGAGCCAGATCGGCCTGCCGGTCCCCCCTGGCCTGACCATCACCACCGAGGCCTGCAACGACTACACCGCCGCCGGCAAGCTGCCGAAGGGCCTGGTGGATGAGGTCCACGCCGCCATGCCGGCCCTCGGCAAGGCGATGGGCCGCCGCTTCGGCGACCCGGCCAACCCCCTGCTGGTCTCGGTCCGCTCCGGCGCCCGGGTGTCGATGCCGGGCATGATGGACACCGTGCTGAACCTGGGCCTGAACGAGGAGACCGTGAAGGGCCTGGCCGAGGTCAGCGGCGACGAGCGCTTCGCCTGGGACTCCTACCGGCGCTTCATCTTCATGTACGCCGACGTGGTGCTCGGCCTGTCCGAGCGCGACTGCCCCTTCGAGACGATCTTCAAGCGCCACAAGAAGCGCCTCGGCGTCACCGCCGACACCGACGTCGGCACCGCCGACCTCAAGAAGGTGGTGCGCGAGTGCCTGAAGCTGGTGCGCAAGAAGACCGGGCAGGCCTTCCCGACCGACCCCTGGCAGCAGCTGACCGCGGCCGTCCACGCCGTCTTCGACTCCTGGAACAACGACCGCGCGATCGCCTACCGGCGCATGCACGGCTACCCGGACGACTGGGGCACCGCGGTCAACGTGCAGGCGATGGTGTTCGGCAACCTGCCCGAGGAGTCGGGCACCGGGGTCGCCTTCACCCGCAACCCCGCCACCGGCGAGCGCGAGTTCTACGGCGAGTACCTGATGAACGCCCAGGGCGAGGACGTGGTGGCCGGCACCCGCACCCCGCACCCGATCGAGGACCTGAAGACCGCCTGGCCGCGCATCTACAAGGAGCTCGATCAGGTCCGCAAGATCCTGGAGGACAACTTCCATGACATGCAGGACCTCGAGTTCACCGTCGAGAGCGGCAAGCTGTACATCCTCCAGACCCGCAACGGCAAGCGCACCGGGCGCGCCGCGATGCGCATCGCCACCGACCTGGTCAAGGAGCGGCGGCTGACCCAGGAGCAGGCCCTGCTCCAGATCGAGGCCGACGGCGTCACCCAGCTGCTGAGCCCGGTGTTCCGGGGCAGCGAGAAGGAGAAGGCGCTGCGGGCCAAGCGCAAGCTGGCCACCGGCCTCAACGCCGGCCCCGGCGCCGCCACCGGCCGCGTCGTCTTCACCGCGGAAGCGGCCGAGGCCTGGACCCGCCGCGGCGAGAAGGTGATCCTGACGCGCCAGGAGACCTCTCCCGACGACATCCGCGGCATGGAGGCCTCCCAGGGCATCCTGACCCAGCACGGCGGCATGACCTCCCACGCCGCCCTGGTCGCGCGCCAGATGGGCAAGGTCTGCGTCGCCGGCTGCGGCGAGGTCGAGATCGACACCCACGCCAAGACGCTGCGCTCCGGCGACAAGCTGCTGCGCGAGGGCGACTGGCTGTCGCTCGACGGCTCCACCGGCGAGGTCATCGAAGGCAAGGTGGAGACCCGCCGCTCCGACCTGCTGCGCGTGATCTCGGGCAAGGCCAAGCCCAGCCGCAGCGGCGACGACGCCCGCTTCCGCCAGGTCATGAAGTGGGCCGACAAGGTCCGCAAGCTGCGCGTGCGGGCCAACGCCGACCAGCCCGACCAGGCCAAGATCGCGGTGGCCTTGGGCGCCGAGGGCATCGGCCTGTGCCGCACCGAGCACATGTTCTTCGGCGAGAAGAAGCTGCCGGCGATGCAGCGCATGATCCTGGCCGATACCCCGGCCGAGCGGCGCAAGGCGCTCAAGGAGATCCTGCCGCTGCAACGGCGCGACTTCGAAGGCCTGTTCAAGGCCATGGGCTCGCGCCCGGTGACCGTGCGCACCCTCGACCCGCCGCTGCACGAGTTCCTGCCCCACACCGACCGCGACGCGCGCGAGCTGGCCGCCACCCTGGGCATGCCGCTCAAGGTGATCCGCTCCCGCATGGAGGCGCTGCACGAGTCGAACCCGATGCTCGGCTTCCGCGGCTGCCGCCTGACCGGCCTGGTGCCCGAGATCCTCGAGGTGCAGGTGACCGCCATCTTCGAGGCGGCCGCCAACGTCCGGAAGAAACGGATCCGGGTCCAGCCCGAGATCATGATCCCGCTGGTCGGCCACCACGCCGAGCTGCGCCAGCACGTGGCCGTGGTGCACCGCATCGCCCAGGAGGTCATGGCCAAGAAGAAGCTCAAGTTCCCCTACCTGGTCGGCACCATGATCGAGGTGCCGCGCGCCGCGCTCACCGCCGACGCGATCGCCGAGGTGGCGGACTTCTTCTCCTTCGGCACCAACGACCTCACCCAGACCACCCTGGCGGTCTCGCGCGACGACGCCAGCAGCTTCCTGCCGCACTACATCGACCAGGGCATCTACGAGCGCGACCCCTTCGCCACCATCGACCGCGAGGGCGTCGGCCGCCTGATGCAGGCCGCGGTGGAGCGCTCGCGGGGCACCAAGACCGACATCAAGCTCGGCATCTGCGGCGAGCACGGCGGCGACCCGCAGAGCATCGACTTCTGCCACGGCCTCGACCTGGCCTACGTCAGCTGCAGCCCCTACCGGCTGCCGGTGGCGCGGCTGGCGGCGGCCCAGGCGGCGCTGCGCGAGTGAGCGGACCGGCGACGGGCGGCGCCGGTCGCTCCGGCGCCGCTACATCTGCGCGATCCGGAGATCGCGGGCCAGCGCCGCCTCGAGCGGCGTGCCGGCGCACTCCTCCACCAGCTCGCGCAGCAGCTTGCGGCCCTTGCCGACGTTGCCCTGGTCGTAGAGCACCTCGAGGGCGGCCAGGCGCCGCTCGTCCCAGGCGATCAGCTTCTTGATCTCCCGGTCCTTGCGCCAGGCGCGGGCGGTGTCGTCCATGCGCTTGCCGGGATCGGAGCCCTTGAACAGCTTGCGGTGGGTGTCGAGGTACTCGAGGGCTTGGGAGTAGCGGCCGGCGTCGGCCAAGGCCTGGGCCTTGGCTTCGCGGCGCGCTGCCTCGGCCTCGAGGTCGGCCATGAAGAGCTCCGCCTCGGCCAGCTTGTCCGGCTCGGGCTTGAGCGAGCGCAGCAGCTTGCGGCCCTCGGCCCAGGCCTTGCCGAGGCGGCGGCGACGGGCGTGGTCGACGGCCACCTCCAGCTCCGCGATCCGCTCGCCGGCCTCCCAGGCCAGCTCCGCCTTGGCCGCCTTCTTCACCAGGACATCCAGCTGGGTCCGCAGGGTGATGTGGCTCAGGCCGCCCTTGTAGCCGACCGTGCCGTCATGGCTGATGATGTAGATCCGGTCCCGGTCGTCGCCGAAGGCCTCCTTGGCCTCGCACACCGCCGCCACCCCGAACGGCAGCTCGTTCTTCTCCGCCAGGCGCTCGACCTCGCGGCGGCCAGCCGAGCACAGTCCGAGGAACACCACCTCCTGGCGGTACCAGTAGCGCCACTCCTGGGTCAGGCCGTAGAGGTCCTCGTCGATCTCGTAGCTGTTCGGCTCGAACATCAGCAGGACCACCACCCGGCCGCGCAGCTCGGCCAGGGTCTCCGCCGCGGGTTCGACCACCCAAGGCGCGGACGGGATCTCCGGCGCCATCTCGCCGGTCTTGACCTGGCCCGCCAACGGCGCGACGAGCGCGAGCAACAGGATGATGGAAGCCCCCCGGATTCGCATGCC